>NZ_JAVTWC010000077.1:0-8195 GCF_032229445.1 Tahibacter sp. | reverse complement strand
AAGTAGCGATCAGAATATCGCTTCTTGGCCTCCGGCCGTGCGGGGCAGCTTCAAGACGACGCTCTGATCAAGCATGACTTTGTTCGTCTGATCGAACATCGAAGCGAGATCGGGCATGCCATAGCCTTGGTTATTGCTGGGCAGGCTGTCTCCCGAGCTGACGCCATTCAGCCATATGGGATGCGCCATCAACCACGCCTTCATGGCGGACGGACTGGGCGGCCGGGTGCCGCTGAGCGCCTGAATCGAACCCTGCCCATCGGACTGCAACCAGTGCCACACCAGAGAAACCAGACCAGCGACAGCCGGGGTCGAATGACTCGTGCCGGACGATGCCGCAAAGATGGTCTGACCTTGCGGATAGTAGTGATCGCAGACACCGGTGCCGATATCGACATAGCTCGGGTGGATGCTGGCGCGGGCCTGCACATGAGTACCCGGCGCCACGAACTCGGGTTTGACGCGTTGGCCCGGCGCAGGGCCGCGACTGGAGAATGTCGCGATGTCATTCGCGTTGTCGGCATCCAGCAGTCCCGCACCGCAGCCATCGATCCATTGCGGACGAACGTTCTCGGATGCGCCGACCGTAATCACATTCTTGCCGGTGCCGGGCGCGCCGATGCTGGCAGCGCGAGAACCGTCGTTGCCGGCCGCGAACAGGATGATCTGTTGCTGATTGCCTGGGGTTTGCGGATCGGCGTCACGCACGCCCGCGTCGTAGGCCTGCGCGCCAGTTTCATAGGTAGTCGGCGGCGGCACGCTGCCCCAGGAGTTGCTGCTGATGAGAGCGCCGCGTAGCCAGGTATCGCGGATCAAACCGGTTTCGTCATTGCCGCAGTTGGCGACCGAATGTTGCGGTACAAAGATGGCTGTACTGGCGATCCGGCCGAACGGATTGACGCCCAGGCCCAGTTGATGGCCGTCGGTGTCTTGCCACGGCCATCCCGTGGCCTGGTCCCAGCCGGCGACGATTCCGGCGTTGAGACTGCCATGCCCATCGGTGGCGTACACCGCGCTGTCCGGTCGGCTTGAACAGTTGCGAAACGAGACTACGCGGCTGGCACCGAGCAGATTGCCACCGGTGCGCAACATCGAGTCCGCAGTAGCGACGACACCTGCACCGCTGCCGCCCTCATGGATCGGGCTGTCTACGACATCGACGATCGGATAGTCGTCTGGGTTCTGGCTGAAACCGAGGTCGATCAACGTTTCGAGATAGTCCGGCGTCTGCGCATGCGGCGAAAGATGCCCGGCCAGGATCAGATTCTGCTTCTCGTCGTACTGGCGCATCTCCAGCTTCGGCCCGATGAAAGTAACGTCAGGCAACGCCGCCACGCGCAGGAGATCGTCGCGCCGCAACAAAAGCGTGACGTTCGCGTAGTCGAGCACCTCGCTCCATTCTGGATTGGCACTGCTCTGGCCTGCCGGCGCCTGCTGCGCCATCGGCACGCGAGCCAGCGATTCAAGCAGCCGGCGCGTGGATGACCAGTTGCCGTGGCGATACACCTGGATGACGACGGCTATCTCGTCCTGCGCCGACGTACCGGCCGGCGCCGCGCGCAACGAGGCTTCAAGTTTGCGATCGGCGTCGAACGCTCTGATCGATCGCAGCCAGGTGGTGCGTGATGGTAACTCGCTCAGACGTTCCAGCGCCGAATCGCCGTTCGCCCACACCAGATAGTGATAGTCGCCCAGATAGTGCACCGGCCGCACACCATTGCCGCGCAATGTACTCAGCCAGGCGCTGCGCACCGGACCGCTCAATTCGACGATATTCAGACCGGGGACGGGCAGTGAGCCATGCGCCGTGTTCGATGGCGAAGACGCCGAAAACGCCAAAGCCGGATCGAGGAGGGCAGCGGCAATGCCGATGACGATCGGATACGCCAGCGGAGCCAATCGCATGCGCAAGACCCTGCTCATGGCGATGCCTGCTCCATGCCGTGCGCAAAGATGCGCTCGACCGAACCGGGCAGGGGTTGGGCTTCAAACGCGCCGATATCCGCTTCGTCCCCGAAAACGCGGACGAACCCGGGACCGCGCTGGTCATGGCCGAGTTCGAAGTAGTCGTTGCCCGCATCGATCGCCGCGCTGCCCTTGCCAAGCGCATGTGTTCGTGTCGGCCCACCATTGTCGGCCAATGGCAGCACATTCGGGTCAACACGCAAGGTATCAGCCGGAAGCAAGACCGCCTGCTGGACGTCGACGATGATGTTGCTGGCGCCATAGATCGTCAGCCGATCGCTCTTGCCGATGTCGGCACCGCTGGCCGCGATGTTGTTTGCGATCACGTTGTTCTGCAGTTCGACGATTAACGGAAAATCGAGCTCGTCGAAGTAGATGCCGCCGCCGGTCTCTGCGAAATTCCCGACGATCGTGCTGCTGCGAATGGCCACCCAACCCGCTTCGGGTCGCACCATCAGGCCGGCACCGGTATCGGCGACGTTGCCGGAAATCGTGGTGTTGATGATCTCCAGTCCATGTCTGGCGTCCACATTCCCACCACCTAGGGTCACACCGCCGCCGAGATCGCGTGCGCTGTTGCCGTCGATCGTCGATTCGATGACGGTTCCGCCGCCCTGAGCCGTCACGCCGCCGCCCCAGACGAACGCATACGGCGTTTCCGGATCGGCCAGCGACGAACTGTTGTTGCTTACCGTGCTGCGTATCATGGTCAGTTTGCCCCACAAATTCACAGCACCGAAGTAGATGTAGCCGTAGTCGTTGACGTCGGTGATCTGGACGGTGTTGCCGGTGATACGGCTATTGATCAACACCAGATCGCCTTCGATGGCAATGGCCGATCCGCCGGCGGCACCATCGACCACGATGCTGCTGTCGCGAATCGTGCTGTCTTCGACCAAGGCATCGCCGAGTGCACGCAGACCGGAGCCAATACCAAACGGCGCGTCGGAAATCCGGCATCCGCTGATGGTTACGTCACGCAGTTCGACATCGCCATTGGATAGCAGGCAGCCGCCTTCATAGTCGCTGCCGGTCGCCAGCAGACCATCGACCAACGACACTCCGGATATTTGCAGGCGTCCCGAGCCTTCATGAGCGATCACGCGGCCGGCATTGTCGCCATTGATCGACAACACGGTGCTGCCGGGCCCGCTGATCGTCAGGTTGTCGACCTGTACCGGGATTTCGCCACTGGTCAGAGTGATGGTGCTGCAGTTGAGCGCCTTGAGGTCAATCGTGTCGCCACTGCCCGCCGCAGCGACGACAGCGCGCAGGCTGTCAGCGCTGCCATCGTCAGCACAGCTATTGACCGGCAAGACGTTGCCTGAGATCACCGCTTGCTGGGGCGCGCGATCCCGGACTGCGGCGGCACCGCCATGATTGAAGATGCGTGCGCGCTGTGCGCTGCGCGCATTCGCCTCCGCCGCGCCGCGGGCCTGCGTGACTGGCGCTATCGTTGTGGCCAATGCCGACGGGAGGGTGGCCAGGGCGGATGCCAGTGCGACACACATACTGACGACAAGTGCTTTGCGCTGAAGCCTGAACGACAGGCCAGCGGAGGGAGAAGTGCGGCTCATGGATTGTTCCTGCTCTATCGATGCTGACGTCATTGCGGTCGTGGTGGCTACAACTGCCGGATCAGATCCCGGGGTCGAATCCGCTGGCGAAGATGCGATCGGTGGGCTCTGCCGGGACGACAGTCAATCGCACCGGAATCGCGATCTTGTTGCGTTGCAGATCGTTGCTGTGCACGCAGACGTGGGTCTCGTAGACACCGGCCGCGAGATGGCGCGCATCCAGAAACAGATCCACTTCCGCCGAGTTGCCGGCAACCAGCGGCGCCGCGGCATACGGACTCAACGACAGCCAGCTGACGTCGCGCTCGATGTTGCACGGTCGCGTCGCCGTCATCGCCGCAAGAGCGATGCGTGGTCCATCCTCAGCCAGCACTTCGGTCAACGTGGCGGTGCCGGTGCTGGCGTCGACTCGATACATCGCGGCAATGTTGCTGGCCCCGTCCAGCGCCGACAGATAGAGAGCGTTGTCGGAGGGATCAATCGTCAGTCCAGCGACATTCTCCGCATCGAAACCAAGCGGGCCGATCGTGTAGCCGCTGACATGGCCCGGATCGCTATAGGGATCGAACTTGACCTGCACGAGCAGATCATTGCTCGTGTCGATGGCATAGATGCGGCCATCGGCGTCAACCGCGATCCCTGCGTACACTCCGCGCAGTGCGCGACGCAGCACGTTGATGGCACCTATACGGAAAGTCACGCCGGTGGCTGGATCGATGCGATAGACGGTCGCTGCATCATTTGTCGCAGACAGACCGTAGAGCATGCGCTCGAGCGGATCCCAAGCCATGCCGGTCCAACCGGCTTCACCGGGTAGCGGCCGGGTCGCTGCGTTGATGACACTGGTCTGGCCGGTGGTGGTGTTCACTGTCAGCAGGCCATTGCTGTTGCTGAGCAGGAATTGCTTGCTGAAGTCGTTGTCGACGAACGTGCCGGCCCGGATCGCGCTCAACTGCGCCGGAACCGGAACCGAAACCAGTGGCTCGGCGAGATCGAAGGCGATGTAGTTCTGCTGACCCGCGTCCTGCGTGATGGCGTACGCGGGCAGAAGCGCTGTTGCGCCGCGCGACGTGTTGGGGGCGTCGACGATGGTATCGATTGGTGTGACGTTGCCGGCGCTGTTGCTTTCGCCGAGAGTCCAGGCCAGCAGGCCTTGGCCACTATTCGAGATCGTCAGCAACCGACGAGAAATGCTGCCGACCGAAGTCTGCACGTCGAATTCGTTCTGGCTCAACGCGATGCGCGGCTGGCGTGTGGTCAACCGCAGCCGGGCGGTAGCGGTGTACGGGGTCCCGCCAGGCGCCGCGTAAGAAGTGACCGTGTAGCTCGCATCGCGGTTGGCGACCGCGATCAGTCGTTCTTCGAACACGATCTGCATATTGCCTCGTTCGACCGCGAAGTCGACCGTGCGGATGAGAGCGCCGTCACGCCGGATCTCGTGGTGGTTAAGAACCACCGGGCTTTGATTCCGCACGATGAAACAGAGATTCATCGTGTCGCCAGCCGCGGCCGTCCGCTGCTCATCGCTGGTGGGCGTCGCGCAATACTGCGGTGCCTCACGCGGTGGGATTACCGGATACAGCGTAACGTACAGGATGACTTCTTCGCCGTTTGGGGCGGAGGTCGCTGCTGTAGCGCCACCAAACGGACACGCAAACGAAAGCAGCAATACCCAAAGGGCCTGACGGAACATGAGTGAAATTCCCCGGAAGCTGGACGACAGCGATGCAGGACGATCCATCGCCGCCCAATCAGCGTCGGGCATTCAGTAAAATATGTCGTGAAGGTTACGCGTCCGTTTCAAGAACGCATCACGAATGAATCGCGAAAAGCACGAGAGATGAAGCCGATCAGCACAGGATCCGGGCACGACAGCAGGGTTGGCGGGCGGCATCGTCATTCGGCCTGCCCGCCTCGCCGTCAGCACCTGCGGGAAAATTCAGCGAGACGCCGGCGCATCCGCTGTCACCGGCGCCACCAGCAGCGCAGGCGGAATCTGTCGCTCACGGCCTAACACTCTGGCCTGTACCAGAGCGGCCCGCCAGACTACGGTTTCGCCCAGTTGTTGATACAGGCGGACCTTGAGCACGGCGCAGTCGAAATCACTGTCCGACCAATGCAGCGCGCGGCTGGCGACGCTCGTGGCCGCCGCAATATCGCCAGCGTCAAGCAACGCGTTCGCATACGCGACCGAGGCTTGCCCGATATAGGCGGGCACGCCTTCCTTCAAAGCCAACTCCAATGCCGCCTTGAACGCTGACTCAGCGGCAACGCTGTCGCTGTTCGCTCGCGCCACCTCAGCCGAGGACAGCAAGGCGCGGACCTTGGCCTCGCTGTCGCTGAGCGGCGCCGCCCAGTCGGAGAACACCTGCGCCTCGATTGCCGCTTCCCCATCGCGCCCCAGGATCAGCAAGGCACGCACCAATTCTCTCCAGGCTCGACTGCGCTCGCCGCTGTCATCACCCAGCACGAGCACCCGCAATGCATCGCGAGCCAGTTGCACGGCCGCTTCGGGGTCCCCGGCCATGCGCCGCAGCTCAGCGAGCATCGCGTGAATCCGTGCCTGCGTACTCTCGCTGGCGCGAATGCTGTCATCGAACTGCAACTGTTGCAGGCGTGTTTGCGCTTCCAGCAATCGGCCGCTTGCCGCCAGTGCATGCGCACGCAATATGCCCAGGTTCGCGCGAGCCGCGACCGCGGGAGCCTCCGGGAACCGTGTATCGAAATCCTTGCCGACGGCGACAGCGTCGTCGGCTGCAAGCAACAGCAGCAAAGCCTTGATCTTGGACGCATAGGCCTGCGGCAGACCGTTGAACGTGCGCAGCGACTCCATCCTGCGGATCGCCTTGTCCAGCAGCGTCAACGCGTTCGCCGGCCGGTGGCGCAGGTTCTCCAGCGCGCCTTCGTTCGATTCGAGTGCCGCCAGCGAAATCATGTCGCCCGCCATTTCATAGGCGATGCGTGCCTTGGAAAACTCTTCGGCAGCCTGGTCGTATTGACCTTGCATTGCGTGGGCAATACCACGCCCTCCGACCACCTTGCCCATTTCTGCCGGTACGTTCCTCCCTTCGAAAAGTCCGGCAGCGGCTTCGAAACTGTGCAGGGCGAGTTCGGCCTCGTCCCTGCGCAGATCGACGATGCCTTTCCTGTACAGGATGCGGCCACGCAAGATGGGATCTTGTTCCACGGTCACGTCGTTGATCAGTTGCTCCAACTGCTGGTGCGCTGCTTCGTAGCGACCAAAGCGTTCGTCGATATCGGCAACGCGCAGGCGTACCTGCGGTGATTGGCGCAGCTCCTCCGGGGCTTGCTTCAACAACTGCTCCGCCATCGAGAGGTTGTCGCTGAGCACCGCCGCTTCGATCTTCGACAATAGTTCCTGTACGGGCAAACTGGTTGCCACGACAAAACTGTCGTCGGCCACCGCATGACCCAGCCTGAGCAATAGCAGTTTGGTTGCGGCATGGGCCGCGGTCAGTGCATCCGCATCACTGGCCGTCGCTTCGATTGCGGGATCGTCGCCGGATTTGCCCACGACAAGGCGAACCGTCCAACCCATCGCGTCCTCGCTTGCCAAAGGCGTGACGATGTACTGCGCGCCGGTTGCCGTGCGCGTGATGACGGCCAGATCCGCATCGTTGTCGCGACTCAAGGCAATGATGCTGCTGGCAGGAACGACCTGCAGCCCGGCCGAGCGGAGTTGTTCGCCGATCCGATCCATCATGCCCAGACGCAGCCAGACCCACTCTCGGTCGGCACTCACTTCGACCGGCAGCACCGCCATCAGCGGTGCACTGTTCGGGCTGATCGCCGCTGGCGTCGGCACCTGCTGGATCCGGTAGCGGTCGTATGCCCAGATCGCGCCAGCAATGACGATCATGGCCAGCACGGGAATGCCGATGACCCACGCTCCGCCCCACCGCCCTGGGCGCTTCGCAGGGACGGCATCCGTCGCCGCATCAGCGCGCGGAGCGGGCACGTCCGCCTTTTCTGTGGTGGCTGAGGTTTGCGCGGTCACCGGCGCGTCGTTCGGCAACGGCTCCACCTCACCAACCCATCGGTAGCCAAAGCGGGGGATCGTGCGGATCAGGAGTTGATCGGTGCCGGTGTCACCTACCGCGCGGCGCGCCTTGACCACGATCTGGCCGAGCAGATCGTCACTCACGTCACCCTTGCCCCAGACCGCAGCGATCAGTTCATCGCGCCCGATCGCACGATCGTTGTGAGCAATCAGATACGCGAGGCAATCAAATACTTTCGGCGAAAGGGTGACCAACGTGCTGTTGCTGTGAAGCTCGCGGGTAACGTCATCAATCGTGCAGGAGGTGGCAGGAATGCGATAGCGAGGCATCGGTCGAGGATAGAGGAGGTTGCTTTGACATGTACAGTTTCAACCCCGCTGCCGTGCCCATCGCCCCCTTCAAGGGGCTTTGTGGTCCCGACTTGTCCTTTTGCCCTGGCATTCTGTCAGGCGTTCTAAGAATCCTCGGAGAAGGGGCGGAACGAGCCCATGCTTTCGGAGCCCCCTTGAGTCAAGGGGGGTGAAGAGTGATCGCTCAGAACCGCAGGTTCTGATCACTCTGAACGCCCAACGGGCCGGACGAAGAGTGATCGCTCAGAACCGCAGGTTCTGATCACTCTGAACGCCCAACG
>NZ_JAVTWC010000076.1:0-8402 GCF_032229445.1 Tahibacter sp. | reverse complement strand
TGCTGAACGCCACGCTGAACGCGCTCGTGGATCCGTACCCGACGCGTTCGGCGATTTCCGAGACCGCCAGGTCGCTGCGGCGGAGCAGGTCTTTGGCGATCTGCATGCGCCAGGTGAGCAGATAGGTCATCGGCGCCACGCCCACGGTTCGCGTGAAGCGCTCGAAGAACGCGGAACGCGAAAGCGCCGCGGCGTTCGCCAGTTGATCCACGGTCCAGGAGCGGCCGACGTCCGCGTGCATGCGCTTCAGTGCGTGCGCCAGACGCTCGTCGCCGAGTCCTCGCAGGAGTCCGGGCGGCGAGCTGGCGGCGGTCGCCGAGCGCATGGCTTCGATGAGCAGCAGTTCCGCCAGGCGCGACAGCACGTAGTCGCTGCCCGGTCCCTGTTGCGCGGATTCTTCGCCGGTCATGCCTACCAGGGTCGAGAGCCGCGTGGAATCTCGCACGTGCACGACGCGCGGCAGCAGGGAAACGAGAAGGCCGGGATCGGCGTTGCCGAACTCGAATGAGCCACCGAGCGAGCGCATGTCAGGCTGACCGCGACGCTCGCCGTAGCGAACCTCGCTGCGGCGGCTCGCCATCTGGTTGGGGTCGAGATGGACGGGCGCCGCCGGCGAGAAGCTTGAAATCGTGAACGCGGGCGTCGTCGGCAACAGGACGAAATCGCCAGCACCTATCGTGATCGGCGCATGCCCGTCCACGGCCAGCAAGCAGCTTCCTTTCAGGAAAATGCAAAAGCTCGGCTTGCCGAACCCGGTGTAGCGTACTGCCCAGCTGCCTTTTCCACTGATCACATTGGCGAATACCGCACGCGGGTGCAGAAGGCGAACGACTTCGGACAGTGGGTCGCTCACGCTGGACGCTCGCTAAACGAAATTGGATTTTTGATTATCGATCATCCCGCGGCCGTGATCTATCGTTGCTCCCGACAACCACGATCACGGAGAACGACTTGAAGACTGTACTCATCACCGGCTGCTCATCCGGCTACGGCCTGGAGACCGCACGTCATTTTCTCGCGCAGGGTTGGAAGGTCGTTGCGGCCATGCGCAGGCCGCGGCCGGACCTGTTTACGGAATCGCCGGACGCGAGCGTTCTTGCATTGGACGTGACCAACGCCGACAGCATCGCTCGCTGCGTCCACGAGGCCGGTTCGATCGACGTACTGGTCAACAATGCCGGCATCGGTCTGTTCGGCGCGTTCGAGGCCACACCGATGTCGACCATCCGCGATGTCTTCGAGACCAACACGTTCGGCGTGATGGCCATGTGCCAGGCCGTGATTCCCCAGTTCCGCACACGGCGAGCAGGCGTGATCGTCAACGTCACTTCCAGCACGACGCTCGCTCCGTTTCCGCTCGTCGCCGCATACACCGCGAGCAAGGCCGCGGTCGAGGGATTCACCGCTTCGCTGGAGCACGAACTGAAGAGCTTCGGCATCGCCGTCAAACTCGTGGAACCGGGGTACGGCCCGTCGACGAGCTTCACCGCAAACGGTCAGGAGCGCATGCAGGGACTCATTCCCGAGCCCTACGAGCCGTTTGCGCACAGCATCATCGCAGGCATGAGCCAGCTGGCTGCGATGACGAACGCTTCCGACGTGGCCGAGGGTGTCTGGCGCGCGGTCAACGACACGTCGGGCCGGTTGCATCATCCGGCGGGTGCCGACGCCGTCGCGCTGGCGAAGCAGCGGCATTTCCGTTGAGTCGCAAGACATCCGACGGCCCGTGCTGCCTGCAACGGGCACCGGCCATCGGCCGCAGTCGCGCTTATCCGCCCGCCATCGACGCGCTGTCGATCACGAAGCGGTATTTCACGTCGCTCTTGAGCATGCGTTCGTAGGCCTCGTCGATCTGCTGCGCGCTGATCATCTCGATCTCGGCGACGATGCCCTTGTCGGCGCAGAAATCGAGCATCTCCTGTGTTTCGGCGAGGCCGCCGATCAGCGAACCGGCGATCGTGCGACGCGCGAAGATCAGGTTGGCGATGTTCGGCGTCGGGTGCGGATGCTCCGGCACGCCGACCAGCACGAGCGTGCCGTCGCGCTTGAGCAGCGCCGTGAAGGCATCGAGCGAGTGGCTGGCCGCGACCGTATCGAGGATCACGTCGAAGCTGCCGGCGTGTGCGCGCATCTCGTCCTTGTTGCGTGAGACGACGACCGCGCCTGCGCCGAGGTCGAGCGCATCCTGGCGCTTGCCTTCCGAGGTGGTGAACGCTACGACCTCGGCGCCCATCGCATGGGCGATCTTGATGCCCATGTGGCCCAGGCCGCCGATACCGACGATACCGACCTTCTTGCCCGGACCGACGTTCCAGTGCCGCAGCGGCGAATACGTGGTGATGCCTGCGCACAGCAGCGGCGCGACCGCGGCGAGCTGCGCCTCCGGATGGCGGATCTGCAGCACGAACTTGTCGTCGACGACGATGCGCTGCGAGTAGCCGCCGAGCGTATGTCCCGGCGCGTCATCCGTGCGGCCGTTGTAGGTGCCGATGAAGCCGTTCTCGCAATACTGTTCGAGGTTGTCCGCGCACGACGCGCAGCGCTGGCAGCTGCCGACGAGACAGCCGACGCCGACGACATCGCCGATCGCAAAGCGCGTGACCTCGCCACCGAGCGCGCTGACGCGGCCGACGATCTCGTGTCCGGGGACGCAGGGATAGCGCGTGCCGCCCCATTCGGAACGCACCGTATGCAGGTCGGAATGGCAGACGCCGCAATAGGCAATGTCGATCTGCACGTCGCGCGGACCGGGCGCGCGGCGCTCGATGTCCATCGCCTGCAGCGGCTGGTCGGCGGCATGGGCGCCATAGGCTTTCGTGGTCATTCGATCACTCCTCGGGATGATGGCGGGCTAGCCCGCCTGTACGGTCTGCGCCAGCCGCACGAAGGCCAGCGGTTCGAGCTGTTCGGCGCGCACGCGCGGATCGATGCCGGCGGCGCTGATCTGCTCGGCGCTGACCACGTCATGCAAGGCGTTGGACAAGGTCTTGCGGCGCTGACCGAAGGCGTGGCGCACGATGCGCGCGACCAGCGCGGGGTCGGCGCCGTGGCGGCGCTCGGGCGGCAGCGGCGTGAGCCGCACAACGGCGGAATCGACCTTCGGCGGCGGATTGAACGCGCCCGGCGGCACATTGATCAGCGGTTGGACGCTGCAGCTCAGCTGCAGCATCACACTGAGGCGGCCGTAGACCTTGCTGCCGGGATCGGCGGCCATGCGGTCGACGACTTCCTTCTGCAGCATGAAGTGCATGTCGACGATGGCGTCGGCGTGATCCAGGCAGTGGAACAGGATAGGGCTGGATATGTTGTAGGGCAGGTTGCCGGCGAGGCGCAGCGGATTGCCTGCGGCCAGCGCGGTGAAATCCACCGTCAGCACGTCGGCGTGGATCACGTCGAGTTTGCCGATGCCGGCAGAGGCCGCCTGGATGCGCGGGATCAGGTCACGGTCGAGCTCGATCACGGTGAGGTGGCCATGCTCGCGCAGCAGAGGCAAGGTGATGGCCCCTTCGCCGGGGCCGATCTCGACCAGGCGCTCGCCGGGCCGCGGCGCGATCGCCTGCACGATGCGCCGGATGATGCCGGGGTCGTGCAGGAAGTGCTGGCCAAATTGCTTTTTGTGTACATGTTTGCCGGCCGTCGAACTGGGATAGGCAGGCGGGAATGCGGGCGGATAGCGCTTCAAACGGGAGCCTCGGGCGGCGGTGCGAGCGGCGAGGAATTCGCCAGCTCTTCGACGAGCCAGGTGCGGAACTGCTGCACCGACGGCTTTTCGGCATGGGATTCCGGACAGACCAGATAGTACGCGTAGTAGGCCGGTATGCGCAGGTCGAACGGTGCGACCAGCTCGCCGCTGGCGAGGCGGTCACCGGCCAGCGAGCTGCGCGCGAGTACGACGCCCTGGCCCTGGGCGGCCGCACGCATGGCCAGTTCGGTATCGTCGAAGATCGCGCCGCGGCGCGGTTCGGTGGTCTGCACGCCGGCGGCGGAGAACCAGCGCACCCAGTCGTGCTGGCGCATCTGCTGCTTGATCCGCACCAGCGGCAGGTCGAGCAACTGTGAGGGATGCTTGATCTTGCGCCGGGTCAGCTTCGGGCTCAGCACCGGGAACAGCTCGTCGTCGAGGAGCTTCTCGCAGCGCAGGCCGGGCCAATGTCCGCTGCCCCAGCGGATCGCGACGTCGACGCCATCGTTGCGGAAGTCGGCCAGGCCGATCGAGCTTTGCAGGTTGAACTCGACGTCCGGATGCCTGGCGAGGAAGCCGCCGAGGCGGCCGACCAGCCAGGCCGCGGCGAACGACGGCAATACGCTCAGCGTCAACACGTTGCCGGCGGCGCGTTCGCGCACGCGTGTTACCGTGGCTGCGAGTTCGTTGAGTGAATCGCGCACGCCGATCGCGAGCTGCTGGCCGGCATCGGTGAGCCAGGTCTTCTTGCCGCTGCGCTCGAACAGTTTGAGGCCGAGTTCGTCTTCCAGCGCCTTGACCTGCAGGCTGACCGCGCCGTGGGTCAGGTGCAGTTCCTCGGCTGCGCGGGTCCAGTTGAGGTGCCGCGCGGCGCACTCGAAGATGCGCAGCGTGCGCAGGGCGGGCAGATGTTGCCAGGCATGCATCGGTGAGTTTTCCTGACGGACCGGGGCAGAAACTATCGATTTTTGCGCAGGCGCGCCAGGCATAGCATGCGAGGCCTCTGGCGCTGTGCTGTCGTGACCGACGTACGCGCCCCCGCTGCGAGAGGGACTGTGTGATGAATGCCGGAATGCTGTTGCGGATGCTTGCCCTGGCCATGATCTGGGGTGGCTCCTTCCTGTTCATGCGAATCGCCGTGCCGGAATTCGGCACGGGCTTCACGGCGGCCGGACGCATCGCGCTGTCGGCGCTGGTGCTGTTCGCGTTCGTGCGCCTGCAGGGTCTCGATCTGGACTGGCGCCGCAACTGGCGTGGCTATGCCTGGATCGGCGCGCTGAGCGCCGGGGTGCCGTTCGTGCTGTTCGCCTTCATGGCGCATCACCTGCCGGCCGGCTATTCCGCCGTGCTCAATGCGACGGTGCCGCTTTTCGCCGTGCTGCTGGGCTGGTATCTGCAGCGCAAGCGGCCCTCACTGTCCAAGCTCGCCGGTGTCGCCGTCGGCCTGGCCGGCGTCGTGACGATCGCACGCTTCGGCACGGTGACCCTGACCGCGGCAACCCTGCTCGCGTTCGCGGCGGGACTGTCCGCAGCGGCGCTGTATGCGCTCGGCGCCGCCGAACTTCGCCGCCTGTTCAGCGGCACCGATCCGGTCGTTACTGCGACCGGCAGCCAGATCGGCGCGGCGCTGCTGCTCTCGCCGCTGCTGGTTGGCAACCTGCCGGCGCGCGTGCCGACGCTGGCGCCGGGCCTCGCCCTCGTCGCGCTCGGCCTGGTCTGTACGGCGATCGCATTCGTCGTCTATTTCCGCCTGCTGCGCGATGCCGGACCCGAGCGCGCGACCACCGTGACCTTTCTCGTGCCGCTGTTCGCCCAGGTCTGGGGCGCGTTGTTCCTGCATGAAGCGATCACCGCGGCGAGCCTCGTCGGCCTGGGCCTCGTGCTGCTGGCCGTCATGCTGGTCTTCGAGAAGCTGTGCTGGCCGCAGCGGCGCGCAGTGCTGGCCGCGGCGGCTCTGGCACCCTGCGCCGGCAAAGACGGCTGAGCGCGAAACGCGTACCGACCCCTCCCACCCTCGACCGGGGAGGGTGTCCGCTTACGCTTCCCGATTCCCGATTCCCGATTCTGGCGAGCGCACCCGCGCGAGCTCCAGCGCAAGGCGCGTCGCCGCCAGCAGGCTGCCCGCATCGGCGACACCGCGGCCGGCGAGATCCAGCGCCGTGCCGTGGTCGACCGAGGTGCGGATGAAGGGCAGGCCCAGGGTCAGGTTTACGGCATGGCCGAAGCCCAGCGCCTTGAGTACCGGCAGGCCCTGATCGTGATACATCGCAAGCACCGCGTCGGCCTGGGACAGCGGCCCGGGCAGGAAGGCCGTATCGGCCGGCAGCGGTCCACTGAGCTGCCAGCCCTCGGCACGCAGATCGGTCAGCAGCGGCTGGATGATGTCGATCTCTTCGCGGCCCAGATGGCCGCCTTCGCCGGCGTGCGGATTCAGGCCGAGCACGAGGATACGCGGCTGGGCCAGGCCGAACTTGCGCTGCAGGTCTGCGTGCAGGATGCGCAGCGTGGACTCCAGGCCTGCCCGAGTGATCGCCGCGGGCACGGCCGACAGCGGCAGATGCGTCGTCGCCAGTGCGACGCGCAGGTTGCCCGCAGCCAGCATCATGACCACGTCCGCACCCGCGCGCAGCGCGAAATACTCGGTATGGCCCGAGAACGGGATGCCCGCATCGTTGATGATGCTTTTCTGCACCGGCGCCGTGACGACCGCATCGAACTCGCCGGCCATGCAGCCATCGGCCGCGCGGGCGAGGGTGGAAAGCACATAGCCGGCGTTGGCGCGATCGAGCTTGCCGGGCGTGGCGATGGCCGCCGCTTCGATCGTGATCGTGCGCAGGCTGCCAGCGGCGCGATGCTCGCGCGGCGCGCCGTCGTCTTCGTGCAGTTCAAGGGCCAGGCCACGACAGCGCGCCGCGGCCTGCAGCAGCTGGGTGTCGCCGATGGCGATGAGATCAGCGGCGATGTCGCTGTGCGCGAGTTCGGCAACGAGCTCCGCGCCGATGCCGGCCGGTTCTCCGAGGGTGATGGCTAGACGGGGCAGAGGCATTTGAGCGGGAAAGAGGGGGAGAGGAGTGAGAAATGGGTGGGTGAGGCGAGGCTGCGTGAAGTCCGCTCTCGCTCTTACTCGTTTCTCACTCCTCTTCCCTCATTTCTGGGCTTCAGCCGCTGACCGGCTCGCCCTTGGTGTCGTAGCCGACGAGACGGTATTCGATGTAGGCCTCGGCCTTGAGCTGGCGCAGCATGTTCTCGAATTCGTCCTCGGCCTTGCGCTGCTGTATCGCCTCGCGCGCCTGGGCGCGGCGGGTTTCGTCGGTGCGGTCCAGTTCGCGCATGCCGAGGCGCTTGACGAAATGCACGCCGGCGTTGCTGCGGAAGATCTGGCTGAGCTCGCCGTCCTTGAGGTTGGAGATCACCTCACCCACCTGTGGCCCGTAGGTGTCGATCGGGAACCAGCCCATGTCGCCGCCGGCGTTCGCGCTGGTGGCGTCTTCCGAGTTGGCCTTGGCCAGCGTGGCGAAGTCTTCGCCAGCCTCGATACGGCGGCGCAGATCGTTGATCTTCTTGTCCGCGTCGGCCGCACTGACCAGTTCGCTGATCTTGATCATCATGTGCTGGGCGTGGAACTCGGTCACGAGCTGCTTGCCCAGCTCGCGCTGGTCGACCAGCTTGAGGATGTGGAAGCCGCTGGGGCCGCGCACGGCTGGCGATACCTGGCCGACGCTCATGCCCTGCAGCAGGTCGCTGAACATTTCCGGCACCTGGTCGTGGCGGCGCCAGCCCAGATCGCCGCCTTCGAGCGCGTCCTGCGCATCGGACGAACGCATCGCGACGGACGCGAATTCCTGGCCGCCGGCGACTTCCTTCTGCACGCGCTCGGCTTTCTCGCGCGCGGCCTGGATCTGCTCGGCGCTGGCGCCGTCGGGCACGCCGACGAGGATGTGGGCCAGGCGCACTTCGCCGGTCTTCAGGCTGTTGCCGGCCAGCATGATGTCGATCTCGGCATCGCTGACCTGGGCTGACTGGGCCACGCGCTGGCGCAGGCGCTGGGTGACCAGTTCGTCGCGCAGGTTGCGGCGGAATTCCTCATACGACAGACCATCGCGGGCGAGCGCGCTGCGCAGCTGGTCGACGTCCATCTTGTTGGTGCGGGCGATATTGGCGACGGCCTGGTCGATCTCGATGTCGCTGATGCGCACGCCGCTCTGGCTGGCCTTGGAGACCTGGAGCCGCGTGATGATGAGGCGGTCCAGTACCTGGCGTTCCAGCACGGGTCGTGCCGGCAGCTGCTGCGGATTGCGCTGGTACTGGGCGAGGACCTGGCTCACGGCACGGTCCAGTTCGCTCTTGAGGACGACTTCCTCGTCGACGACAGCGACGATGCGCTCGAGGGTGCCGTCGTCGGGCACGGAGGACTGCGGGCGCTGCGGTTCGGGTGCGGGGTTGAGCAGCTGCGCCTGGGACGGCGCGGCGGCCGCGAACAGGGTGGTCAACAGGGCAAACGCGAGCGCGGGCTTATTCATCGCAGATCCGTGTGGAAGCTTGGGATTGCCGCAGGCCGGGGCCGGCTGCGGACGGGGCGACGAGTGTGCACGGCGCCCCGGACTGGTGCCTGAACGCTCAGGCACCAGTCCGACTAGGAAATCTATTCGAAAGTCGACATCGGCTTTTGACTCTGGAGCCCCCTTGAGTCAAGGGGGTGAAGAGTGATCGCTCAGAACCG
>NZ_JAVTWC010000075.1:0-8478 GCF_032229445.1 Tahibacter sp. | reverse complement strand
CCGACAACATCAACAAGACGGTCACGCTGAACCTGTCCAGCGAAGCGCTCAACGGCACCTGGAACCTGCGCGTCAACGACAACGGTCCCGGCGACACCGGCAGGATCGACAGCTGGAGCGTCACGTTCTGACCACGACGGCAGCCTAGTCCTGCCAACCGCGACCCCGGCGCAAGCCGGGGTCGCCTCTATCTGGCGCAGGTCCAGCCGCACAGGGGGCGGAGGGACCGGCATTGCCCATCCAGCCGGAAACGGCTGCGCCGACGCGGCGAAGCCGCGGCGACGACACTCCTTACCCCCTGAGCCAGTGGCAGCACACCTGCCGCTCGCGGAGAACCGATCATGCACGTACGCCCTGCCCTGCAGCGCCACCTGCTCTTGTTCGTGGCCGCTCTGTCCCTCACCACTGCCGCCCGCGCGGAGTACGACCAACCGCCCGACACCGGCGCACGCGACGGCAAGCCGCGCGAAGAAAGCTGGCAGATCGAACAGCGCCAGCGGTGGTTCATCGAATCGCGCGGACTGGACCGCGTGCTCAACCCCGGCGTCGAACGCAGCAAGGCAGCGGCGGAACTCAAGGCGCAGGTCGAGCGCCTGGCGCCGCAGCAGCGTGCCGTCGGCGAGACCTGGTCTCCCCTGGGCCCGTCTTCGATGACGATGGGCAGCTGGGTCATGGGCCGCGTGGCCGGCCGCACCAACGCAGTCGTGCCGCACCCCAGTGACGACAACACCGTGTATTTCGCCGCCGCGGCCGGCGGCGTCTGGAAGACCACCGATGCGGGCGCGAACTGGACGCCACTGTTCGACCAGGTCGGCACGCTGCCGATCGGCGCGCTGTTCGTCGAGCCAGCGGCACCGTCCAATGTCTGGGTCGGTACCGGCGACAAGAACGGCGGCGGCTGCGCCGGCTATTTCGGCCAGGGCGTCTATCTCAGCAGCGACGCCGGCAGCAGCTGGCAGGCACGCAACGGCAGCGGTGCCGGCGCCATGCCCTTGTCCATCGTCAACGCGATCGCGGTCCAGCCGACCGATGCCAACGTGGTGCTGGCCGGCGGCGCCGGCAGTTGCAGCAGCACGGGCGCGTTGTCCGGCTCGGGCCTGTACCGTTCGGCCGACCGCGGCGCCAGCTGGACCAAGACACTCAACGGCAATGTCGAGGATCTGATTTTCGTACCCGGCACGGCGACGGTCTACGCGGGCGTCGGCGGCGGCGGAGTATATAAATCAACAAACGGCGGCGCGAGCTGGACCGCAAGCAGCAGCGGCATGACCGTGACCGGCGCACGCCTGCGCCTGGCGATGGCGGCGAGCAATACCAACGTGCTGTACGCCCTGCTCGGCAGCAACCTGTACCGCAGCGCCGACGGCGGCGCGAGCTGGACGCTGCGCAACAGCGGCGCCTGCGACGGCCAGTGCAGCTACAACCTGGCCATCGACGTTCATCCGACACAGCCCGACACGGTCCTGGTCGGTGCGATCCGCGCGTCGCGCTCGACCAATGGCGGCACCAGCTTCAGCTTCCTGACGACCAGCTGGGGCAGCAGCCAGACCGTCCACCAGGACACCCACGTCGTGCGCTATTCGCGCAGCAATCCGAACCGGTTCTGGATCGGCAGCGACGGCGGCGTCTGGCGCACGGAGAACAGCGGCAGCAGCTGGGTGAACATGAATTCCAACCTCAATGTCACCCAGTTCTACGACATCAGCGTGCACCCGACCAACCCGGACATCGTCTTCGGCGGTGCGCAGGACAATTCGTCGTCCAGCCGCAGCACCAGTTCGGTATGGGGCCTGACCATCGTCTCCGGCGACGGTTTCATGAACGCGATCGATCCGACCAATCCGTCCATCGTGTTCCAGACCAGCTATCCCTCGGGTGGCTTCCCGAGCATCTACCGTTCGACCTCGGGCGGCGGCGCTGGTACTTTCTCGACCTTGTCCACGAGCGGGCTGACATCTTCGTCGAGCTTTCCCTGGGTCACGCCGCTCGCCGTCGCCGGCAACCGGCTCTTCGTCGCGTCGAACGTGATCTACCGCGGCACCACCTCGGCCAGTCCGTTCTCCTGGACCGCCATGACCGGCAGCCTGGGTTCGGCCGTGTCGGTGATCAGCCCGGCGACCATGGGCGTGCTGACGCCGGTCTACGCCGGCACCTCGGGCGGGCGCATCTTCGCCACGCCGGATGCGGCCGTACCGAGTCCCACCTGGACCGACGTGACCGGCAACTACCCGGGCGGCGTGGTTTCGGATATCGCCATGGACCCGCTCAACGCGCAGCGCGTGTTCATCACGCGGGCCGGCTTCGGCGCGTCGCGCCTGTACCGTTCCACGAGCGGCGGCAGCAGCTGGAGCGCCGTCGGCGGCGGCCTGCCCAACGTGCCGGCCAATGCGGTCGCGATCGATCCGCTGAATACCAACCGCGTATTCGTCGGTACCGACGTGGGCGTGTATGAAAGCAGCGACGGAGGCGATAACTTCATTGCCTTCTCCACCGGCCTGCCGCTGGGCCTGGTCGTCACCGACCTGGAAATAGATAATTCTCCACACGTACTCACGGCTGGCACCTACGGCCGCGGCGCCTGGAAGGTCACCCTCAACGCTGGCGGAAACCAGCCGCCGGTCGCGAACTTCAGCAGCAGCACTAGCGGTCTGACCGCCACGTTCACCGACAGCTCCACCGACGCCGACGGCACGATCGCGTCGCGCAGCTGGAACTTCGGCGACGGCGGCACTTCCACGGCGACCAACCCGGCCCGTACCTATGCGACGGCCGGCAGCTACACCGTCACGCTGACCGTCACCGACAACGCCGGCGCGACCAACGCGACCTCACGCCAGGTCACGGTCGGCGGTGGCGGTGGCACGGTGCTCAGCAACGGCGTGCCGGTCACCGGCCTGTCCGCGGCGATCAACGTGGACACGATTTATACGCTGACCGTGCCGGCCGGTGCGGCGAACCTCACGTTCGTGACCAGCGGCGGCAGCGGCGACCTCGACCTGTATGCCCGGTTCGGCTCTGCGCCGACGACCAGCGTCAACGACTGCAAGTCCGAAGGCTCCGCGAATGCGGAAACCTGCACCATCGCCACCGCCCAGGCCGGCACCTACTACGTGATGCTGCACGCGTATGCCGCCTACTCCGGCGTCAGCCTGACCGGCAGCTACACCACGAGCGGCGGCACGCAGACCTACAGCAACACGACCGACTACACGATCAACGACAACGCCACGGTCGACAGCCCGATCGTCGTGTCCGGCCGCACCGGCAATGCGCCGAGCAATGCCTCGGTCACCGTCGCGATCGTGCACACCTACCAGGGTGATCTGAAGGTCGACCTCGTCGCTCCGGACGGCACGCTGTACAACATCCACAACCGCACCGGCGGCGGGACCGACAACATCAACAAGACGGTCACGCTGAACCTGTCCAGCGAAGCGCTCAACGGCACCTGGAACCTGCGCGTCAACGACAACGGTCCGGGCGACGTCGGACGGATCGACAGCTGGAGCATCACCTTCTGACGGCAACGGCACGCTGCCGACATGGCGATCCCGGCGCAAGCCGGGGTTGCCTTTTACACAGCTACGCAACCGCAAGACCCTTCTTGTCGTTCGCCTGGCCGCAACCCGTCGGTCTGTGGGCGGACAGCCCGGACAGGGGTGCGCGTGTCGCTCATGTACAACTTTCAACAGGTACAGGAACTGCGACGCATATCCGCCTGCGCGATCGCACGACCTGCTATCTACCGATATGGCCGTCGTTGCACGACAACGGCTGCGACGGGGCAGCCCGCGCAGCGGCGGCATACCGCGGCGCCGCAACAGCGCCGCTCTCGCGCGGCGCCACGGGTGCTCCTGCTCAGGCCCGGTTCGCCGAACCTCACGCCGGCCGTCGGGGAGGATGGCCGGCCTGACCCTGGAGATTCACATGCTGTCCAAGTTGGTCCTATTGCCGCTGGCCATCGCCGGCGCCTTGAGTGCGCCTGTCCACGCCAGCGAGACCTGGTTCGTCACGGCAACCTACGAGAAACCCGAACAGCTACAGGCCATCGCGTCGCAGTTCCAGCATCTCATCGTCGATCGCAAGACCCGGACCGTGCGCACCGAAGCGGATGACGAGGCCATCGCCGGCCTGCGCGCCGCCGGTTTCGTCGTGACGATCGACGACGCGGCGTCGGCGAAACTGCAGGCCTTCGACAAGGCGATGCGCACGGGCGCGGGGCTCAAGAGCATCCCCGGCTACGCCTGCTACCGCACCGTCGAAGAAACCCAGACGACGATGAACCAGCTCGCCGCCCAGAAGCCGCAGCTCGCCGACGTGCTCGACATCGGTCCGAGCTGGGAAAAGACACGCAACGCCGCCAACGGCTACACCATGAAAGTGCTGCGTCTCGGCAACAAGGGGACCGACGCCACGCTGCCGGACAAGGCGAACATGGTCGTGCTCAGCGCCATCCACGCGCGCGAATACACCACCGCGGAAACGATCACGCGGTTCGCCGAGTGGCTGGTCAACGGCTATGGCAGCGATGCCGAAGCGACCTGGCTCATGGACAACTTCAAGTTCCATCTGCTGCTGCAGGCCAACCCGGACGGCCGCAAGAAGGCCGAAGCCGGTTCGAGCTGGCGCAAGAACACCAACACGACCAACGGCAGCTGCGGCAGCTCCAGCGCCGGCGTGGACCTGAACCGCAACTTCCCGTTCCACTGGAGCACGGTGCCTGGCGGCTCGAGCGGCGATCCGTGCAACGAAACCTATCGCGGCCCGCTGCGTGCGTCCGAACCCGAGACGCAGAACATCATCAGCTACGTCGCCGGCACGCTCGGCGGCAACGGCAGCTACACCGGCGGCGTGCTGCCGGATCGCCGCGCCGACGCGGTATCGAGCGCCGCGCCGGAGGATTACAAGGGCGTGTTCATGGACATCCACAGCTATTCGCAGCTCGTGCTGTGGCCCTGGGGCGACACCTCGGCGGCGGCACCGAACGGTACCGCGCTGCGCACGTTCGGCCGGCGCATGGCCTGGTTCAACGGCTATTCGCCGGAACAGTCCGTCGAGCTGTATGCGACCGACGGAGCGACCGACGACACGATGTACGGCCTGCTCGGTGCACCGGCCTATACGATCGAACTCGGCGTGTCGTTCTTCGAAAACTGCTCGACGTTCCAGAACTCGACACTGCCGCAGAACCTGGCGGCGTTACGCTACACGGCGCGCAACCTGCAGGCGCCGTACAAGCTGCCGGCAGGTCCTGATACCACGGCAGTCAGCGTCGCGCCGGCCAGCGTCGCGGCCGGCGCGACGGTCACGGTGACCGCGACCGTCGACGACAGCCGCTTCAACCAGTCCAACGGCAGCGAAGCCGTGCAGGCCATCGCATCGGCCGCGGCCTATGTCGATGCGACGCCGTGGCAGGCCGGCGCGGTGCCCGTCGCGATGAGTGCGAACGACGGCAGCTTCAACGCGAGTTCCGAAGTCGTGCGCGCAACGATCAGCACTGCCGGCCTCGCGCCCGGCGTGCATCGCGTGTTCGTACAGGGCACCGATGCCGCCGGCAAGCCGGGCACGCCGAACGCGGCGCAGTTCACCGTCACGGGCGGCGGAGGCGGCAACGTTCCGCCGGTCGCGAACTTCGGCGTCGTGACAAACGCGCTGACGGCGACCTTCACCGACAGCTCCACCGACAGCGACGGCAGCATCGCGTCACGTGCCTGGAATTTCGGCGACGGCGGCACATCCACCGCGACGAACCCTGCCCGCACGTACGCGGCAGCCGGCACCTATACGGTCACGCTGACCGTCACCGACAACGCCGGCGCGACCCACGCCACGACACGCCAGGTCAGCGTCAGCAGCGGCGGTGGCAACGTGCTGCAGAACGGCGTGGCCGTTACCGGCCTGTCCGGCGCGGCCAGCGCCGAAACGGCGTATACGATGGTGGTTCCGGCCGGCGCGACGGGCCTGAAGTTCGTGATGGCCGGCGGTACCGGCGACGCGGACCTGTACGTGAAATTCGGTTCGGCACCGACGACGGCCAGCTACGACTGCCGTCCCTACCTCGGCGGCAATGCGGAGACCTGCACCATCGCCACGGCGCAGGCCGGCACCTACCACGTCCTGCTGCGCGGCTACAGTGCGTACGCGGGCGTCAGCCTGACTGGCAGCTACACCACCGGCGGCGGCGGCGGTACGCAGACCTACAGCAACGGCACGGACTTCACGATCAGCGACAACGCCACGGTCGACAGCCCGATCGTCGTGTCTGGCCGCAGCGGCAACGCGCCGAGCAACGCCTCGGTCACGGTGGCGATCGTCCACACGTACCAGGGCGACCTCAAGGTCGACCTCGTCGCACCAGACGGCACGCTGTACAACATCCACAACCGCACCGGCAGCGGCACCGACAATATCAACAAGACGGTCACGCTGAACCTGTCCAGCGAAGCACTCAACGGCACCTGGAACCTGCGCGTCAACGACAACGGTCCCGGCGACACCGGCAGGATCGACAGCTGGTCCGTCACGTTCTGATCGGCACTATCGACCCCTCTCCCGCAAGGAGAGGGGTTTTGCATTGCGCCGCCCCGGCACGAAACCCGCAGGGCGCATAGGTTGGCGGTGAGCGCACCGAACTCCGGCATCGAGGCATTTTTGCCTGCCGCCGTGATTCGGCGAAAGGAGCTTTAAATCCAGGCCTGATCGCAGATTTTCTTCGCCGGGCGATCGCCCTGGCCATGGCACCTCGATGTCGGAGTTCGCTGCGCTGCAGAACTTTCCTAGGGCTCGGCGGCATGCGGCAGCAGACTCACGACGACGGCGCCCGGTCCCGCGTGCACCGAGATCGCCGCACCGACGGGCACGATGTCGATGGCTGCCTGCGGCAGCGCGCGGCGCAACGCCTCGGCGAGCGTCTGCGCCTCGGTCGGGTTGTCGCAGTGTCCGATGAGAATCCTCGCCCAGCGCGCGTGCGGTTCCAGGCGCGGCAGCAGCCAGCGCGCGAACCGTTGCGGCAGGTCGGGCCTAAGGCGCAGCGCGCTGCGCAGATGCAATCGTCCGTCCGTACCGACCGCGGCGACGGGGATCAGCCCGAGCCAGCGCGTCAGCGGCAGCGTCCAGGCCGGCAGGCGGCCGCCGCGCACGATGTGGCTCAGGTCGCGCACATAGGCGAACAGCGGCGTCTGCGCCGTCAGCGCATCGATGCGGGTGACAATGTCCGCGGCGCAAAGCCCCTGCACCGCCAGCTCGGCGGCGTGTCGCGCGAGCAGGCCCTGCCCGCACGATGCGGTGCGTGAGTCGATGACGTGCACGCGACTGCGATCACAGCGCCCGGCGGCGCTTTCGCCCGACTGCAGTGTTCCGCTGACTGCGCGCGACAGGCCGACGTAGACGACTTCCTCGTGATGGCTGAGCAGAAAATCGAACAGGCGGCGGAAATCACCGGGCGGCGGCTGCGAGGTGCGCGGCACGGCCGGGTTGCTGCGCAATTCCTGGAAGAACTCACCCGGTGACAGGGAGACCTTGTCCAGGTAGTCGCGCTCACCGAAGTTCAGCCGCACTGGCACCAGGTGCAGCGGCAGCTGTTCCAGCGCGTCATCGGGCAGGTCCGCGGCGGAATCGGTGACCACGGCGACGCGCGTGCGCGAACGGGTCGCGCGCTGCTGCGACTGCATGTCGTCGGCCTTACGGCTGCTGACCCGGCCGAAGCGGGCAAGCGTGTCGTAAAGCTGCTGCGGCTGGTCCAGATGGACGTGCACGCGCAGCTTTTGCCGCGTGCCGGCGAGCACGAGGCTGGAATGATCCAGCGTCTGCAACGCCATGCGCACAGCGTCGCGCTCGATCGCCTCGGCGCTGAGCACGCATTCGGTGCACCAGCGGTGCTGCGCGTCGTGTTCGCCGGCTTCGCTCATGACGCCAAGGTCGCCACTGCGGTAGTAGCCGAGCGCCGCAAGTCCGGAGCGGCCGCGCTCGAGGTAATCGTTGATGCCTTCTATCAGCTCGACGAAGCCCAGCGCGCCAGCGTCGACTACTCCCGCCTTGCGCAGCACGGCAAGCTGATCGGGCGTGCGCGCGAGCGCGTCGCGGCTGGCCGCCACGGCCCGCGCCCAGCACTCGCGCAGATCGTCGGAACCGCGCTCGGCGTCGCGCTGCAATGCCGCGGCGAACGCGGCGATCACCGACAGGATGGTGCCTTCGCGCGGATCGGACACAGCGCCGCGCGCCTGGCGGGCGCCGAAGCTCGCCGCCGCCGCCAGTTCGGCCACACCCAGCCGCGGCTGGTCGGCCAGATGCTCGCCGACGCCCTGCAGGAACTGCGCGAGGATGGCGCCGGAATTGCCGCGCGCGCCGTCGATGGCTTCGTCACCGGCGCGGCGCAGCAGTCCACCGGCGCTGCACAGGCGCAGCGGCCGCAGCGCCTGTTCGACTGCGCTGAGGGTGAAGGCGAGGTTGGAACCGGTATCGCCGTCGGCGACAGGAAAT
>NZ_JAVTWC010000074.1:0-8576 GCF_032229445.1 Tahibacter sp. | reverse complement strand
AGTCGGCCCGGATCACGCCCTTGCTCGGGCTGGCCTTCTTGATCTCGGCGATCACGGCCGGCTGCTGCGCGGCGATGCGAGCCTTCAGCGCAGCAGCAAAGCCGCGCACGGGCGGTGCCGCGTCGACCTGGGCCAACAGCGCGCGCAACGGCAGCGCCGTGCTGCGCGCCTGGATTTCCTCAGCCTTGCGCGCGAGGATTTTCTTCAGAATGTCGCTCACGTCTGTCCTTGAAAGCCTGGATGGTTGAACCGCCGCCGCCGCGTCGACGTTGCGGCCTCAGCCCGCCAGCCGCTGCGTCGCCGCGACGAACTGGTCGAGCTTGGCTCGCGCCTCGCCCGTGGCGATCGCCTCGTTGGCCAGCGCCACGCCCTCGGGGACGGATCCGGCCAGATTGGCTGCGTAGAGCGCGGCGCCCGAATTGAGCACGACGATGTCGCGCGCGACACCGGCCTGGTTGTCCAGCACCTCGAGCACACGATGGCTGGATTCGGTCGCGTCGGCGACCGCGAGCTGGCGCGAGGAGGCCATGGCAAAGCCGAACTCCTCGGGATGGATCTCGTATTCCTGGATCTCGCCGTCGCGCAGCTCGCCGACCAGGGTCGCGCCGCCGAGCGAGATTTCGTCGAGACCATCGCGCCCGTGCACGACCAGCGCGTGCGTCGCGCCCAGCTGCTGCAGCACGCGCACCTGGATGCCGACGAGGTCCGCATGGAATACGCCCATGAGAATGTTCGGCGCACCGGCCGGGTTGGTCAGCGGGCCGAGGATATTGAACAGCGTGCGCACGCCCATTTCCTTGCGCACCGGCGCGACCACCTTCATGGCCGGATGATGGTTGGGCGCGAACATGAAGCCGATGCGGGTTTCTTCGAGGCAGGCCGCGACGCGATCCGAATCGAGGTCGATACGCGCGCCGAGGACTTCGAGCACATCGGCGCTGCCCGACTTCGAGGACACGCTGCGGTTGCCGTGCTTGGCCACATGCACCCCGCAGGCGGCGACGACGAACATGGACGCGGTCGAGATGTTGAAACTGTGGGCGCTGTCGCCGCCGGTGCCGACGATGTCGACGAAGTACGGATAAGCCGGCGTCGTCACGCGCGTGGACATCGCGCGCATGACTTCCGCGGCGGCGCTGATCTCGCCGATGGTTTCCTTTTTCACGCGCAGGCCGGTGATGATCGCGGCGACCATGGTCGGCGACACTTCGCCGCGCATGATCTGTCCCATGAGGTCGACCATCTCGTCGTGGAAGATCTCGCGATGTTCGATGGTGCGCTGCAGCGCCTGTTGCGGGGTGATCGCCACGGCCGACTCCGACGGTTCGGGCCGGCGATGATAAGGACTCCGGGCGTAAAGATCAGTGTCGGCCTGGGCATAAGCCGGCACGGCGGCCCCGCGCCGGCTCCGTGGCGACCTGCCGCTGCCGGGCGTCCCCGCCAGTCCCGGCCGGGCGGCAAAGATCCGGGCCGGCGCATTGCACGCCGGCCCGGCGGTGCTGCGACCGGGCTCAGCGCGCCGGCTGCAGGCGCTGATAGAGCTTGCTCAGTTCAACCTCGTATTCATCGATACGGTAGCGCTCGCGCAGCACGCCTTCGTAGTGGTTGAAGTCGGTGAACAGGACCGGCTGCAGTTCGGCCTCGGCGCTTGCAAAGCCGCTGATATGGAAGGAGCAGCCACTCAGCGAGATCAGGGAGTAGAAATACGGGCTGCTGGTGCGCACGTCGATGGTGGAGGTGACCTGGCTCTGGCATCCGGCCACGGTCGGCGAGCTGATGACGTACTCGTTGACGGCGGACGACGGGGCCGGTTCCTGCATCTTGATCACGGCCGAATACCAGACTGTGCCGGGAAGCATCTCCGCCTGGGCAGACAAGCCGCCGAGCATCAGGGCGAAACCGGCGAGTACGCGAAGCGAACGAAGTGACATAGAGAATCTCCTGGAGGTGGAAGCCTGCGACGGCAGCATTGGCCGTGGGCGACCCCAAGCTATGCGCTCAGACCACCGGCCGCGAGCACGAACAGGGGCCAACCGGGGCAGGAACCTGGACTGCGCGGGACGTTTTCGCGCACAAGTCACTCACCGCAAAGGACTCGGCGCGGCGCTGCGGCTGCGCACCGCCCGCCCCCGAAAAACCCAAATCCAATCAATCCATTGCCGACATTTCTTCCCGGCTTGATCCCAGGCGGGGCTTGCACGCCGCGCGCATCGCTGCCATTGATCGCCACGGGCAACGGGCACCCCTGTGCTCTGCCACCATCGTCCGCCGGGGAACGTGCACGACGTCGCCTGCCCGGCACCTGTCTGGGGAAAATTGCTCGATGAACTACCGCACTTGCATCGCCCTGCTGTTGTTTGCCGCCGCCGGCCCCGCGCTGGCGCACAACGAGTTGCCGACCATCGCCGCCTGCGGCGGCCACAGGCCCGTCTACCTCGGCACCTTCAACTACGCCGAGAAAGGCCTGCGCGAGTACAAGATCTGCCTGCGGCGCGAAGCCGGCAATCCCTGGCTGCGCGACGCCGGCGGCGGTGGCAACCTGCCGCCGGTCTGCCGCGTCAATGCCATTTCGATCACGATGGTGGCGTGTCCGGCGCAGGTCTGCGGCGAATTCGACGACGACTACCGCACCGCGCGTGCACTCGCACTCGCTGCCTGCACCGCCTATGTGGGCGCAGGCACCCAGTATCCCGAGGGCGGACTCGTCGTGCCGGTCTTCGACGGGCCTGCCACATTCCTGGACGCGAACCACCACGCGATCTACGAGCTCGCCGACGGCGTTTCCGGGGTCTGTGCCCTGTGCCCGGACGAGGGGTCGTGACCGTCGCGCCTGGGACGGCCCGCGGAACCTGAGATGCGCGTGGCACGCGCACGGCCGGCCGCGACCGGAAAACACCACCGCTGACGCCCCCAGCTGAGCACTCCATCGACCGGGAAGTTGCGCACCGGCCAGGCCTGCCGCGCCGGCGTTCGCGCACCCGGCCGATACCCGCGCCTCAGACCAGCGCGCGTCGGCGCAAGCTGGCCTGCACCGTCTCGGCGCGCGTACGCAAGGCATCGCGCTCGGTCGCTTCGAGGCGGCATTCGGACAGTACGAAATAGGCCGTGCGCAGCACCTCGCGCCAGCGTGGCTGGCGCGGTAGCCGGGACAGACTGAGGTAGCGTTCCATCGCGCGCACGCGCAGCCGGCCTTCGTCGATGGTCACGCGCCAGACGCGGCTTTTCTCCGCCAGGTCGATGCGCGTGCGGCCGCTGACGCGTTCCCACAGTTCCACCGCGTAGACCATGAGTTCGACGAGTTCGCGCCGGAACCCGTCGGTCTCGACGGCCGTCGCATCGACGAGCTCGGCCGCATCCAGCGTGGGCGGCGATGCCGCGTCGCCGTCGACCGTCGCGGCATCGCCAGCTACGAGCTGCAGCACCGCGATACCGGCATCGGACGGCAGCGCGCTCAGGCGCGCCCACACTGTCGCCGTCGGCAGTCGCAGGGCGAGTTCCGCCACCGCATCGTCGTCATCGAGCTCCGCCAGCGCCGACTGGAGCGCCACCTGCGAACGTTCATCGAGGAATCCGGCCATGCGCGAACCCAGTGCCGTATCTCGCGCCTGGCCCAGCAGATCCGCCGCGGCGCGCGTCAGCGCGACCAGCGTCCCCGCCGCATCGATCGCGAGCAGCGCGGCATCGCTGCGATCGAGCAGCGCCTGCACCCGCTCGCCGTCCACGCGCAGTGACGCGGCGGTCCGGCGGTACTGCTCCATTTCCGCCGCGAGTTTCGATTCGCGCACGGCCGCGGCGAGCTGGCTGCGCTGGCGCGCGCGCAGGAACGCGCCCGCCAGCAGCAGCAGCACGACGACCGCACACGCCAGGCCCAGCTGCAATTGCGTCGTCCGTTGCCGCAGGGCGAGTGCGCCGAGGCGGTTCTGCGCTTCGAGGTTCTCGATCGCGCGCTGGCGTTCGGCCACGTCGAACTGCACGCGCAGTTGTTCGAGGCGGCGGTCATGCGCCGCATCGCGCAGGCGCGCATCGGCCTCATGGAATGCCTGCTGCAGCCGATACGCCTGCGCGGTTTCGCCGGCCGCCATCGCGGCATCGGCACTCGCCTGCAGCAACGGTGCACGTTCGACCGCGTCGGGCGGCAGCCGCGCCAGCACGTCGGCGAGCACGCTGCGCGCACCGGCCAGATCGCCGTCGATGCGACGCAGGCGCGCGAGCTGCAAGGCGAGGTTCGGCGGTTGCGCCTGGGCCAGTTCCTGCGCGAGCTGAAGGGCGCGCGCGAGCGCGGCGCGTGCGGCCGGGATTGCCTGGGTGTCGAGCGCGAGCGCGGCGGCCCCGACCTGGGCGCGCAATTCGTCGGCACGGGCGTCGAGCGTCCGGAAGGTCGCGATGGCCTGCGCGTAGGCCGCGCCAGCACCCTGCGTGTCGCCGACCTTGACCAGCACCGCGGCCAGGCTTTCGCGCGTGTGCGCCGCGTCGCGCGGACGCTCGTCGCGGTCGTGCTCGGCCAGCGCCTCGACGTAGCGCCGCTGCGCTTCCGCGTAGTCGCCCAGATCGCGATAGAGGTCGCCGAGATTGTTGAACAACGCGCCAAGCTGCGGATCCCTGACGCGGCGCTTCAATTCGAGGCTGGCAAGGTAGGCATTCAGCGCCTCGCGATAGTCACCGATGCGGCGCAAGGTATTGCCGAGGTCATTCCAGCTCTGCGCCAGCGCCGTATCGTCCGCGTGCGCGAGCGCAAGTTCACGCGCGATGCGGAACAGCGGCAGTGCATCGGCGTAATGCTCCTGGCGGTAGGCGAGGATGCCGCGACGCCGCGCGAGGCGAAAATCGTGCATCCAGCGCCCGGCCTCGACCGGCATCGCCGCCACACGGTTCAGCGTCGCCGCGGCGCCGGCAAAATCACCGGTCGCGATCTGCGCATCGCTGCGGCGAAACAGCATTTCCTCGGCGATTTCCGCGTCGCGCAGCGGATCGAGCGCGGCGTAGGCCTCCTCGCACGCCACGATCGCCTGCTGCGGCTGCGGTTGCTGCAGGCTGCGACAGCGCGCCGGGGCATCGCTGGCGACCGGATCCGCGGCAAGAGTCGCCATGCCGATGCAGGCCAGCGCGAGGCCGGCGAGGCGCAGAACGCGCGACATTCCGACAGGCCTCATGCGGCCAGGAAGTTCGCCAGCAACTGGTGCCCGTGCTGAGTCAATATCGATTCCGGGTGGAACTGCACGCCTTCCACGCGCAGCTCGCGGTGACGCACTCCCATGATCTCGTCGACGCTGCCGTCCTCGTGCCGGGTCCAGGCGGTCATCTCCAGACAGGCCGGCAGGGAATTTTTTTCCACAACGAGAGAATGGTATCGGGTCGCCTCGAACGGATCGGGCAGCTCGCGGAACACGCCCTGGCCGGCGTGGCGGATCGGCGAGGTCTTGCCATGCATGATCTGCGCGGCGCGCACGACCTTGCCGCCGAAAGCCTGGCCGATGGCCTGATGGCCGAGGCAGACCCCGAAGATCGGCACCTGCGTGCCGAGTTCGGCGAGCAGTTGCAACGAAATGCCGGCCTCGTTCGGCGTACACGGTCCGGGCGAGATCACGATATGGCTCGGCCGCGCCGCAGCGACCTGCTGCACCGTCCACTCGTCGTTGCGCACGACCTTGACCTCGCATCCCAGCTCGCCGAGGTACTGCACGAGATTCCAGGTGAAGCTGTCGTAGTTGTCGATCATCAGCAGCACAGAGCACCCGCCCGGCAAGGATTCGGAAGTCGCGCCGGCGCGCGCGGGCGCTGGCCAAAAGGACGACAAGGCTATGCGGCCAGCGGCGCGCTGTGCAAATGAATTCGACCGGCGCGCCGGCCAGCTTCGGTACAGCGAGCCAACAGCAGCCTCGTCTCCCATCGACCGGTCGCGCGAGGGGAAAGCGGGATCCGGCCAGGCATGGCGCACGCGCCCGGCCTGACCCCGGCCCCACATCCCTTGCGTTGCCACACCACTCACCCCGCAAGGAACCCGCGCATGAACACGTTGTGGAAGGGATTGGCCATCGCGACATTCTTGCTGGCCGATGCCGCATCGGCCCTCTCAGTGCAACGGACACCGCCGCCGAAGCCGCCGCACGTGTGGCTCGATCCGTCGCTGCAGCTCCAGCCGATTCAACTGCAGGATGTCGCGATCGACATCCGCATCCAGGGCTTCATCGCGAGCACGCGCCTGGATCTCACCTTCCACAATCCCAACGCGCGCGTGCTCGAAGGGGAATTCGTCTTCCCGCTCGCCGAGGGCCAGAGCATCACCGGCTACGCGCTGGACGTCGAAGGCAAGCTGCGCCAGGGCGTGGTCGTGGAAAAGGAAACCGCGCGCGTCGCGTATGAATCGACGGTCCGCCACGGCATCGATCCGGGCCTGGCCGAGCTGACCCAGGGCAACGTCTTTCGCACTCGCCTCTATCCGCTGCCCGCGAACGGCACGAAGCGCGTGCAGATCACGTTCGACCAACCGCTGATCGACGCCGGCGGCGAATATCGCTATCTGCTGCCGCTGCAGTTCACCCAGGCGGTCAAGCGTTTCACCGTCCATGCCGAGGCGCTGCGTACCGAGCACGCGCCCGCGAACACCGGCACCGGCGCGCTGAGTTTCGAACGCTGGCAGGGCGGCTTCGCCGCCGACCTCGAGCGCACGGATTTCCTGCCCGAGCGCGAACTGGCCTTCAGCCTGCCCAAGCCAGCCGACACAGCCACCCTCTTCAGCATCGCCGATCGCGACGATACGCAATGGCGTCGCTTTGCCGCGCAGGTCCAATCCGCGCCCGAAGCGGAACTGAAGCCCGCCGCCGCACCACGCCGCGTCGCGCTGTACTACGACGCGTCCGGCAGCGCCGCGACCCGCGAACGCGCGCGCGAACTCGATTTCCTCGCTACGTGGATCACGCAGCTGGGCGAGGTCGATATCGACCTGATCGTGTTCCGCAATGAAGCCGAAGCGGCGCAGCGATTCACGATCCGCGACGGCGACATGCGCGCGCTGCGCCGCGTGATCGAAGCCTTGCCGCTCGATGGTGCCAGTGCCTATGGCGCGCTCCGCGTCGACGCGGCGGCGAACTACGATCTGGTGCTCGTCGTCGGCGATGGCCTGAGCAATTTCGGCAGCGGCGAACCGCAGTGGCGCGACGGCGGCACGTCGCGCCTGGCCTTCCTACACGCCGCGCAGACCGTCGATCACGCGCGCCTGACGCGCTGGGCGAAACGCCACGGCGGCCAGGTCATCAACCTCCTTGCGCTCGATGATGCGAGCGCCCTGCGCCAGCTTGCCCGGACGCAGTGGGCGCTGCAGGCCACGCGCGTGCTGCGCGGCCGCTGCGAGGATCTCGCACCAAGCGCACCGCAGCCCGCGGGCAGCGTGTTCTCGCTATACGGCCGCTGCAGCGCAGATGCGGAACTGCAGCTCGAATTCGGCGACGGCGTCGGCAACACCCTGCGGCGCAGGCTGATGCCCGCCGCCGGCGAACCGCTAGACGCTGCGCGCGGCGCGTTCATCGACCGGCTCTGGGCCACGGCACGCATCGCCGATCTGGAGTACGCCGACACGCGCGACCGCAACACCATTGTGGAACTGTCCATGAAGTACGGCGTCGTCACGCAGGACACCTCGATGCTCGTGCTCGACCGCATCGCGGACTACGTGCGCTACAAGGTCGAGCCACGCGAACCCGACCTCGCTGACGCGTATCGCAGGCTGCTCGCGACGGCCACGCCAGTGTCCGATCAGGGCCAGCGCGACAGCCATCGCGGCGCGACGATGGTGCTCTGGCAAAGCTTCCTCAACTGGCACGTGGACAGGCCGCATGCATGGCTGGAAACCCTGCTGCCACCGGCGGCGGACGCCGAAGTCGTGCGCTGGGAGGCACTGCCCGCACTGAAGGACAGCCGTACTCATCTGGCCGAAGCGCGCGCAATCGACCGCGAGGCGCGCGCGCTGCAGAAGCGCTGGACTGCCGACCGTGCCGATCCCGCGCGCCGCACGAGCTGGGAACGCGAAGCCACCGACGTCATGCTCAGGCTCGACGCGCTACGCCAACTGCGTCTTACGCAAGCACCGGATTCGGATGCAATCACGCGCAAACCGCAGAAAATCGCCGGCGACGCAGACGACCGGCCGGAGTCGCGGCGCGACCGGGGCCGGAGGCGCGTGTTAGCCTCGGCGCCCGGCGACATCGCGGCCGCTTCTGATGTCTACGAAGAATCAGCACTGGAGGCGAGGACGACCGCAGTCGCCGCTCCACCAGCGCCGTCGCTCAGCCAACCATCCGCCGAGCGCTTTGCGGAAGCCACGCGCAGCGAAGAAGCGAAGATCGCCGAAGGAGCCGACGGTGCGAGCGCGGCGTCACCACGCGCCAGCGTCGGTATCGAACTGCGCGGCTGGGATCCCAATACACCCTATCTCGCGCGCCTGCGCGCCGCGAATGATCCGTACGCGGTTTACCTGCAGGAACGCCGCGAACAGGCCGCGACGCCAGCGTTCTTCCTCGACTGCGCGGACTATTTCCGCAACGAAGCCAAGGATCCGCGCCTCGCGCTGCGGGTGCTCAGCA
>NZ_JAVTWC010000073.1:0-54880 GCF_032229445.1 Tahibacter sp. | reverse complement strand
TGGAGCCCCCTTGAGTCAAGGGGGTGAAGAGTGATCGCTCAGAACCGCAGGTTCTCATCGTTCTGAACGCCCAACGGGCCGGGCGGCCAAATGCCTGCGCAGCAGGCGTTTGGCGGGGCTATGGAGATCTGGTGCTGAGAGCAAGAGCGATGGTCGCAAGGCTTGTTCAGAACTTCATTGATACCCGAGAATACCACGGCGCAGAAAGTCGCCTGTCTTCTGGCCAATCGCGCCGAGACCCTTGAGTTCCATCTCGAAGTACAGCGCGTCGTTCGCCTTGCCGCTCGCGCTGCGCAGGTAATGGCGCGCGAGCAGGCGCCAGACCACGCAGCAGGAGTCGCGCTCGATGCCGACGAGGTTTTCCAGCGGCTTGCGGTCGCGCAGCGAGTAGTTCCAGCGGCCGATCAGGCGCCACTTCTCGTTGAGCGGGATCAGCGCGGAAATGTCGGTCTGCTCGAGGAAATCGCGGCGGTAGCGGTACGACAGGTTCAGCACGCCGTCGCCGAGGAAACGACGCTGCACGCTGATCGCGGACAGGTCGGTCTGGTCGCCGTTCGGGTTCCACTGGTCGGCCACTTTCAGGCGCCAGCGGTCGGTCAGGTGCACGTCGAGTTCCGCCACGTAGGCCGAGCCGGAATAGCGCGTCGGCGCGCCGTACAACTGCACGCGCTGGTCCTCGAAATAGCGGATCTGGCCCAGGCTTGCCGACAGGCGTTCGGCGCCGGTCGCGGTCTCGAGCAGACGGGTAGTGACCGCGGCGGTCAGGTTGTTCGCATCCATCTGGCGGTCGGCGCCGGTGTAGCGGTTGGTCGTGAACAGCTGCGGGAAATCGAAGGTCAGCAGCTGGGTGTCGAAGACCGGCAGGTCGTTCTGGTTGCGGTACGGCACGTTCAGATAGAACAGGCGCGGTTCCAGCGTCTGTGTATAACCCTTGCCGAACAGGTTGGTGTCGCGCTCGAAGATCAGGCCCATGTCGAGGCTGCCGATCGGCGTGGTGCGCTGCGGCGTCGCGCCGAGCGTGTTGCCGTTGGCCTGCTCGGTCTCGACGTCGTAGCGCGTATGGCGCACGCCGAACTCGGGGCGGATGAACCAGGACGCGCCTTCCAGCGGCAGGCTCAGGTACGGATACAGGTCCAGGCGCTGGCCCGTGGTCGGGCAGACCCGGTTGCCGCCGCCATCCTCGAAGCAGTCCTTGTCGAACGCGACGAACTCAGACTTGACGCCGCCGCGCAGTCGGCCGGCCAGCGCGATGTCGCCGTCGAAGGTCATGCGCGGCAGGCGCATGTAGGGCTCGAACTGGTCGGGCAGCGAGGGATCGGTGATCTGGTACTTGTCGCCGCCGACGGCGAAGCTCCAGCCACGGCCGCGGCCGTTGAGGTACGCGCTCGACGGTAGCAGGCTCGTCGAGATCGCCGACAGGCTGTCGCCGAAATCCTCGAAGTAGCGCTTGTCCGACACGCCGTTGATGTTGGCGGCGAAATTCCAGTTGCCACCGAGCGAGGTGAAGTTGTCGAAATGCCACTGGCCGCGCTCGCGGTCGGCGCGGCGGTCGTTCGGCAGCCAGGCGCCGTCGATCTGGCCGCGGCTGCGCTCGGTGAGATAGCGGAACTCGGCACCCGCCATGAAGCCGCGCTGCGTGACCAGGCGCGGGTACAGCGTCATGTCGTAGTTCTCGGCCAGGTTCAGGTAGTACGGCAGCGTGAAATCGAGGCCACTGTTGCCGTTGAAACCGAAGCTGGGATAGAGAAAGCCGCTCTGGCGCCGGTCGTCGGTCGGGAAGCGTACGTACGGCAGCCACAGGACCGGAACATCGCCGATGCGCAGGGTCGCGTCATGACCCGTGGCGATGCCGGCGGCCTGGTCGATCGCGAGATCGTCCGCGCGGATCTCCCAGCTCGGTTGATCCGGATCGCAGGTCGAGAAGCGCACCATTTTCATGCGTGCGTTGTCGTCATCGACGAGTTCGGCCTGGCTGGCCTGGCCGTTGCCTCGCGAGCTCAGCAACTGGAAGCGCACCCCGTCGAGGATGGCCGTATTGGGCGTGGTCTTGCCCTGGGCCTTGTCGGCCGACAGCAGCATGCCGCGGTCCTGGTAGCGCACATTCCCTTGCGCGACCCAGGCGGTGGTCTCGGTCCAGTAGGTCAGCTCGTCGGCGCGGATTAGCTGGTCGAGGCGCTGCACGCGCGCATTGCCCTGCAGCAGGTACTTGGTCTGGTCGGCGGTCTGGAAGCGGTCGGCACCGAAATCGGTATCTGCCTCTTCGCGCACGCCCGTGGTCGGCAGGCCGGGTACGTAGAACGCGAGCAGCGCGTTGGGCCTGCACAGGCTGAAGTCGTCAGACTTGCGCGGGCACTGGTCGCTGCCGGGCAGGCAGGCGGCCGGGTTGGCCGCATGGGCGCCGGCACCGTACAGGCACAGGACAGTGGCCTGCACCAAGCGGCGCAGCCGGGGAGTACGCGAAAGATGGCGCGGCACAGGCAGGTCTTTTGCAGACAGTGAGGCGCGTAAGATGCCCGAAACGCGCCCATGGCAGCAATCTTCGCGGCGGCAAGTGCTTGACGCGGCAGCTTGAGCCGTCGCCGCACGACCCCAATCTGGAGCGACCATGAACACCAAGATCGAAAAATCCGACGCCCAATGGCGCGAAGAACTGACCCCGGAGCAATACGCGATCTGCCGCTGCTCGGCGACCGAGCGCGCCTTCACGGGCAAGTATTGGGATCACCATGACGCGGGGATCTACCACTGCGCGGCGTGCCGGACCGCGCTGTTCGGCTCCGGCACGAAATACGATTCCGGTAGCGGCTGGCCGAGCTACTGGCAGCCCCTCGCGCCGGATGCCGTCGTCGAGCATACCGACGATACCCACGGGATGCGCCGCGTCGAAGTGCGTTGCGCGCACTGCGATTCGCACCTCGGCCACGTGTTTCCGGACGGGCCGAAGCCGACCGGGCTGCGCTATTGCATCAATTCGGCCGCGCTCGAGTTTGAGCCGGAAAAGTAGCGTCGAGGAGTGAGAAACGAGTGACAGCGAAAGTGTGTCGCCGCTTCCACTGTTTTCTCACTCCTATCCACTGTTTCCTCGTGTCATTGGCAGCCCTGTGCGATCGGCGTCAGCGTGCACACGTCGAGGCTCAGCACATTTCCCTCACCCGAGGTGCGGAAGATCACGTCGTTGTTGACGAAGACCGGCACCGACGGATAGCCGACCACGGCGATGTCGGGGTTCACGCGGTAGCGGATCTCCGTGCCGTTCTGCACCGTCGAGGAGGCCACCGGGATCAGGAATTCCAGCCAGAACCCCTGCGCCGAGCGCCAGGCGCCACCTTCGGCAGTGTTGCGCGGCGCGCGGATGGCCCAGCCTTCGAGTCCTTGGCTCAACTGCTGCGGACAGCCATAGCCGCTGTCGTTGCCGAGGTTGATCAGGCGAGGGCCGTTCGGCACGCGAGCGAAGCAGAACGCGGGGTTTTCGGCCGAGATCGCCGGCGCCATGCCGCTGGGCAGCAGCAGCTCCAGCCCGATCACGCTGCCGCCGCAGGGATTGCCCGGGTGGCTGATGATCAGATGGGTGTAGAACACTTCGCCGACGGCCGGCGTGCGGTTCGGCGGCAGCAGGGTATAGCCGGTATAGGCCTGTGTGCGGACTTGCGTGATCGGCGGGTCGCTGACACAGGCGATGTTGCTGCCGATGCTCCTGAACACGCCGTCGTACCACGGCAATTGCAGCGCCGCAGCGGGACGCGCGGCGGCGAAACAGGTCAGGACCAGGGCGGCCAGGCTCGGGAACAGGCGACGCATGACGGATTCCTCGCAACGGCGACCCGCGACGGCGCGGGTTTCGTTGCCAAGGACGGCGGCGCGGCGAGAAAACTGTCAGCGCGATTTCGGCGCGAGGTCAGTACAGATCTGCCGGCGCCTGCGGTCATGCCGCGCCTGTAGCTCAGTCGAGCAGCGCCGCGACATGCGCCTGCACCGACTGGCGCAGCGCGGTCAGGCTGTAGCCGCCTTCGAGGCTCGACACCACGCGGCCCTGCGCGTGCTGGCGTGCGATCGCGACGAGTTCGCGCGTTACCCAGGCGTAGTCGTCCGCGTCGAGATTGAGGTTGGCGAGCGGATCGAGGCGGTGCGCGTCGAAGCCTGCTGAGATCAGCACGAGCTGCGGCGCGAACGCGTCGAGCGCCGGCAAGACGCGGTCGCGGTAGGCGGCGCGGAACTCGCCGCTGCCGCCGCCGGACGGCAAGGGTTCGTTGACGATGTTGCCGGCCCCGGTTTCCCGGCGCAGCCCGGTGCCGGGGTACAGCGGCATTTCGTGGGTGGAGGCATACAGCACGCGCGTATCGTTCGCAAAGATGTCCTGACTGCCGTTGCCGTGGTGTACGTCGAAGTCGACGATCGCGACGCGTTGCAGCCCGCTGGCCAGCGCATGCGTGGCGCCGACCGCGACACTGTTGAACAGGCAGAAGCCCATGGCCTGGGCGTACGTCGCATGGTGTCCCGGCGGACGCACTGCGCAGAACGCACGCTGGTGGCGCGCGGCGAGCACGCCGTCGATCGCGCCGCATACCGCGCCCGCGGCGCGCAGCGCGGCGTCGAGTGAGGCGCCCGACATGACCGTGTCGTCGTCGATGCGCAGCGCGCCGTCGTGCTGCGGCGCGAGCGCGAAAATGCGTGCGACGTGTTCGGCGCTGTGCGCGCGCTGCAACTGTTCGGTGGTCGCGCGCGGTGCCTCGATGCGATCGAGTCCGGCGAAGCGATCCTGGTCCAGTGCTTCGAGTACGGCGCGCAGGCGCGCCGGCGATTCCGGATGGCCGGCGCCCGGGTTGTGCGCGAGGCAGCTGGCGTGGGTATACAAGGCGAGATGCATGAGCGGATTCCGTGGCGATTGCGGCGGCGTCATCGCGACCGGGCGGCGTCAGGTGCCGGCGGGTTTCTTGCGCCGCTCGTGCTGCCACAGCACTTCGCCGTGACCGCTGCGGCGCGCGAGCACGCGGGCGAGCACGAACAGCAGGTCGGACAGACGGTTGAGGTAGCGCGTCGCCTCGGCGCGCACGCTTTCGTGCGCGGCCAGCGTGACGACTTCACGCTCGGCGCGGCGGCAGACGGTACGCGCGAGATGGCAGGTCGACGCGGTCATGCCGCCGCCGGGCAGGATGAAATCCTTGAGTGGCGGCAGGTCTTCGTTGAAGCGATCGAGCACGTCTTCGAGCCGCGTGATGTCGGCGTCGAACATCATCGCCATGCCCGGTATGCACAGCTCGCCGCCGAGGTCGAACAGATCGTGCTGGATCTGGGTCAGGCACTCGGCGATGTCCGCTCCGGTGTCCTGCGCGAGCAGCATGCCGATGACACTGTTGAGTTCGTCCACGGTGCCGTACGCGTTGACCCGCGCCGAATCCTTGCGTACCCGTGAACCGTCGCCGAGCCCGGTACTGCCGTCGTCGCCGGTGCGGGTATAGATTTTGGTAAGTCGATTGCCCATGGAAGCTTCTGTGTCGGATTCGTGTGTATTGTGGAAAAGGTATAAAGTAAATAATGGGAATTAGCTACTGATCTTCCTCGAAACGCGAGGCATTCGTGTAGCTTACTTCAAACTGTCCCATGCGATAGCGGATACGGCTCGCACGCGCATGCCCGAGCTGCAGCGCGAAGGCGCGCGCCGGTGGCAGTCCCAGTGCATGGCACAGCAGCGCGCGGATCGAACCGGCGTGGGCAACCGCGAGCACGCCATCGTTGTCGCCGGTCGAGCCGAGCAGCGCAGCGAGCCACGCGCCGGTACGCCGCATCACGTCGCTGAAGCTCTCGCCGCCGGGCGCTTCCTGGATCACCCAGTTGTCGGCCCAGTGGCGATAGCGCGCCGCGTCATGCTTGGCGATCGCATCCCAGCGCTGGCCGTCCCATTCGCCGAGGTCCACCTCGCGCAGGCGCGGGTCGGCCAGCGGCTCGATGGCGAAGCGCGCCGCGAACACCTGCGCCGACTGCTGCGCGCGGCGCAGGTCGCTCGTGAACAGGAAACGCGGCGCCTCCCCTTGCCAGTGCGCCGCAAGACGCTGGATCGCGAGGAAGCCGGCGCTCGACAGCGCCACGTCGGTCTGGCCGATGCACAGTCCCGACGCCGCTTCCGAATCACCGTGCCGGATCAGAATCAGATCCATCGCTGGGCCCCCGCGCACACCAGATAGCAGGCGAGTTCCACGATCTGGTTGGCCGCGCCCAGCGTATCGCCCGTGATGCCACCGAGCTGGGCACGGAAATACAGGCCGGCGAGCAGGACCACCGCTGCGCTGATCAGCGCAGCGAGCAGCGCGAGCCGGCCGAATGGCGCGATCAGCACGAATACGAGCAGCGTGCCGGCGGCGACCTGAGCCCAGCCTATGCCGTCGGCGACCGGCTTGTTCGTGGCCTGGCCGTCGCGCGCATAACCCAGCATCGCGGCCAGTGGCAGCACGCTCCAGCGCGCAAGGATGTGGCCGAGCCACAGGGCGACGAACAACTGCGACGGGGACAGGCTGGCCAGTGCGAGGTATTTGCCGCCGAGCACCGTAGCCAGCGCGAGCGCGGCGTAGCTGCCGATGCGGCTGTCGCGCATGATTTCGAGCTTGCGCTCGAGCGTGAAGCCGCCGCCTAGACCGTCGGCCGTGTCGGCCAGGCCGTCTTCATGGAAGCCTCCGGTCAGCACGATCGCTGTGGTCAGCGCGACCCAGGGCGCCAGCGACGGCGGCAGCAAATGCAGGCTGACCCAGGCCGCGAATGCCGCGATCGCGGCGACCAGCGCGCCGACCAGCACGAAATACGGCGCTGCCTGCGCGAGCCGCGCCGGTTCGGCATAGCTCAGGCGCGCGAACGGCAGGCGCGTCAGGAACGTCGCGGCGGTGGCGAACAGGCGCAGCGGGTTGCTCATGCGGCAGGGAAGGGCGGGGAAGCGCCGAGCGTAGCCGATGCGGCGCGAGCGCGGAAATGCACGGCGGTTCTGGCAGGTGCTGCGGCCGCCCGCGACGCGATGCCGCGACCGCGGTCTGGGCATCGGATTCAGCCTGCCAGCGTACACCGACAGCCCCCCGGCATGCCGTCGAGAAAACTTCAGCGTCGGCGCACAGGAACATCACGGAACGCTCGTCTCCGGCCGCTACTGGCTAACGGCGAACGCCTGTGCATGAGGTCTTTGACGATGTCACCACAGAACCGCGCGCACCCGAGGTGGATGCGCACGGCCGTAGCATCGTCACTCCCAGCGGTACCCGACCTTGCCGTAGACGAAGGCACCGTTGAAGCCGAATGGCGCGTTGCGGGGGTACACCAACTGACCGCCGTTGGAGGTGGCGAAATAGAATTCGTCCGGATACGCGTCGAAGATGTTGTCGGCACCAAGGGCAAAACTCCAGGCATCGAGCTGATATGCCGCCGCCAGATCGACCGTCCATTTCGCGCCGAAGGTCTGGTCGAGTGCCGGATTCGCATTGAGCGCGCTGAACTCGCCGTAGCGTGTGGCGGTGCCGGAAAAGGTCCAGTCGCCGGACTTCCACACCGATCCCAGTAGGATCTTGTCGCGCGGCGCGCCGACCGTGATGCGTCCCTGCTCCACCCGGCCTATGCGCTGCAGGTTGAGGCCGCCGGCGGTGAGTTCGGGCGGATTCGGAGCGATCTTCTCGATCGTTGTCTTGGAGTAGTTGTAGCCGATGGTCCAGTCGACTTCGCTCGAGGACAGCACCCATTTGTACGTGCCGACGATATCCACGCCTGTGGTCTTGGTATCCACGGCGTTGGTGAAATAGCGGCCGCCGGTGACGCCGAAAATGCCGCGGGTTTCGAGGAACGCCGTGACGGTCGGACCGATCAGGTTTTCCGACAGGATGATGCGGTCGTCGATGTCGATGCGGTAGGTATCCACCGTCACGTACAGTCCGTCAAGCGGCGACAGCACCAGGCCCAGGCCGTAGTTCATCGATTCCTCGGCCTTGAGCGGTTCGGCGCCCAGCGCGATGGCGGTCGAATTGTCGACCGCGAACGTGCGCACGTCGAACGGTACGCCGCCGATGAAGTTCGTCGCCGTGGACTGGAAGTACTGCTGCTGCAGCGACGGTGCGCGGAAGCCGCTGGACACGGTGCCGCGCAGCGCGACGGCGTCGGTGAAGGCGTAGCGTCCCGACACTTTGCCCGAGGTGGTGGTGCCGAAATCGCTGTAGTCCTCGTGGCGCGCGGCGACCGCGGCCGAGAACCTGTCGGTGAGGTCGGCTTCGAGGTCGGCGTAGAGCGAACTGCTGTTGCGATCGCGGTGGCCTGCGTCTTCGGGCTTGAAACCCGGGAACACCTGCGCGCCCGGTGGCGTGTTGACGGGACCATCGCCGTCCACGTACGAACCGAGTTCGCCCGGGCTCTGATTGAACTTCTCCTCGCGCCATTCCGCGCCGAAGGCGAAGGTGATGGGGTACTTGAGCCAGCGGGCCTCGATCGGTTTGGAGAAGTCGAGGTTGGCCACGTTCTGCGTCACTTCGAGGCTGCCGGCGTAGAACTGCCGTGGCGAGGTCGACCCCAGGCTGCGGTTGAGGGTGTTCCGGATGTCGAAGCCGAGATTGTTGTAGCCGTAGTTGTAGCTGAGGTCGTAGTTCCAGTCGTTCCCCAGCCCGCCGCGCAGCCCCGCGACCGTGGATCGGTCTTTTGCAACATTGTTTATAGTAGGAAGAAAGCCATTGGGATAAATGGACGGAATGTTGCGCGAGTCGCCGGCGGGGCGGAAGAATCCATTGGACACCACGTCGCGATTGCTGGCCGCGCCGAACGCGTAGAGCGTGGCGTGCTCGCCGAAACCGAACTCGCTGTTGAACGACACCGCACCCTGGTCGATCTCCGGATCGCCGTAGCGCTGCACCACGCGATCGTAGGGAGGTGCCGCGGGTCCCGGCGTGCCGATATAGGGGCGGGCGCGGTCGGTCTGGTCGTTGTGGCCGCCTTGCCCGGCCAGGTGCAGGAAGCCACGCTCGCCGAACTCGAAGCCCGCATCGCCCGAAAGCTGGTATTGCCTGCCGTCGCCGGCGGAGTGCTGGCCGTAGCGCGCGGTGATGCCGCCGCCGCTGCCGCTTCCCTTGAGCACGATGTTGACCACACCGGCGATGGCATCCGATCCGTACTGCGCGGAAGCGCCGTCACGCAGTACTTCCACGCGCGCGATCGACGCGATCGGGATCGCGTTGAGATCGACCGGTGATGAGCCGCGGCCCTGGCTGTCGTTGAGGTTGATCAGCGCCGTCGTGTGCCGGCGCTTGCCGTTGACCAGCACCAATACCTGGTCCGGTGCCAGCCCGCGCAGTTGGGCGGGCTTGACCGCGTCGGTGCCGTCGGAAATGGCTGGGCGCGGAAAATTCAGGGAAGGCAGCACGCGCGACAATGCCGTCGCCAGCTCCCCCGTGCCGGTGGCCTCCAGTGCCTCCGGCGTGATGATATCGATAGGGGCCGCCGATTCGGCTACTGTGCGATCGGTGACGCGTGTGCCCGTCACGATGACGGTTTCGAGCGAATCTGCTTCTTGGGTGCGGACTTGGGCCGCGGCGGGCAGCGCCGCCAGGGCGGCGGCGACGGCGACAGTCAGGTTACGTGTGCGGGACATGGAAGCTCCTCGGCAGTGACGGAAATCGGTTGTTGTTGTCGGCAGCCGCTTCCCCTCGTCGCGGCGGCACTCGGGAAAATCTTCCCTGTACGGAACTCTTGCTATTTCCACACAGGATGAGCTCCCAGGGCGAGATTGGTGACCGGCTTGCGCCCATCCATCGCTTACACGCAGACGTGGCGATGGCAGTGGGTCAATGGTGCGGAGGCAGCACCCGCACTCCATCAGCGATCTTTGCGCGTCAGCCGCATCATATAGAAAAAATTTTCGGACTTTGTGGCATTTTTACGAATATCTCGGCTGAGCCCCAGGATTGGCTGGCTGGTGTGCCGAGCCGTAAGTTTTCGAACGAGAAATTCCGGATGGGTTTCGCCGCGAAACCAGGCGCGGCGAGGAGACGTACCGCAGTGGCGCGAATCCGCGCTGGCGGAGCGGTTGGTGGGTCTGCTGACGCGCTTGGCCGACAACGAAGCGCAGATGCCGAGACGACGGCGGCCGTGGAGCCGCCCTGCGGATGACGGACGGGGGCGATTGTGCCAAGCCGGGGAATGCCGGCGGAGCGAAGGCCTGGGTTTCGAGGTGAAGGGCCGGAGGCGGCAAGAACCGGACGATCGACGTGCGTCCAGGATCCTCGGTTACAACAACGGTTCGGACGCTGCAGGCCGCGTTGCAGACGAAAGCCAGGACACAACCGGCCACGCGTTCATACAGCCGTCGGGGCAAGGCGTGCCGTATGGACCTGGTTGCCGAGTCCGGTGAATTTCCGAGCGCGGCATCGGAATCCGCCGCATGAATCCCTAAGGAATTTCCGAGAGCGGTATCATCCGCCGATGACACCTGTTTTCGACGTAGTCCTGATCGGCGGTGGTTTGGTCGGCAGCAGTCTCGCCATCGCGCTGAACCACAGCGGTCTTTCCGTCGCCCTCGTCGAAGCCGCCGCCCCGCGCGCCAGCGACGGGCCGCGCGAGGACGAGCGCAACCTCGCCCTGGCCCGCGCGAGCACGACGGCACTGCAGACCCTGGGCGTCTGGTCGCACCTCGCGGCCAGTGCCACGCCGATAGAGCGCATCCATGTGAGCCGCACCGGTGAATTCGGTGCGCTCCGTCTGGATGCCCGGCAGGAAGGACTGGATGCGTTCGGTGCCGTCGTGCCGGCGCGCGCGCTGGGCGTCGCGCTGGCACAGGAGCTGGAACAGTGCACGCGGATACGCCGCTACACGCCGGCCGAGCTGCTCGATCTGCGTCCGGGCAGCGACAGCACGCAGATCAGCCTGCGTACGCCCGATGGCGATACGCTGATAGCGGCGCGCCTGCTCGTCGGCGCCGACGGCACCGCCTCGCGCGTGCGCGCGCTCAGCGGCATCGGCGTGGACGAGATCGACTACGGGCAGACCCTGTTCGTCTGCAGCGTGTACCCGCAGCGGCCGCTGACCGGCCTCGCCTACGAGCGCTTCAGCGACACCGGTCCGGTCGCGCTGCTGCCGCTGGCCGAACGTCGCGCCGGGCTGGTGCTCAGCGTCGCTACCCCGGACGCGGCCGACGTGGCCGCGCTCGACGACGAGGCCTTCCTCGCCTACGCACAGCAGCGCTTCGGCTGGCGCGCCGGACGCCTGTCCCGGCCTGGCCGGCGCAGCGCCCATGCGATCCGCCGCGTCGTCGCGCACAGCCTGGTCGCACCGCGCTGCGTGCTCATCGGCAACGCGGCGCAGACCATCCATCCTATCGGTGCGCAGGGCTTCAACCTTGGCCTGCGCGATGCGCTGACCCTGGCGCAGTCGCTGATCGCGCAGCAGCGCGCTGGCGGCGATCCCGGCGCGGCGGCACTGTTGCAGGCGTACGCCCATGCGCGCCGCGAGGACCGCGACGGCACGCTCGCCTTCAGCGACGGTCTCGTGCGGCTGGCCTGCAGTCCCGCGCCCTTGCTCAAGCCGCTGCGCAGCCTCGGCCTGCTGCTGCTCGACGGCCTGCCGGGACTCGGCAGCCTCGTCGCCCGCCGCGGCATGGGCTTCCGCGGCCGACCTACCGCCTATGCACTCGGAGTACGCCCATGAGGCCACGCAATGTTTTCGATGTCGCCATCGTCGGCGCGGGCATGGTCGGCAGCGCTGCGGCGCTCGCGCTGGCCCGGCGCGGCCTGCGCGTCGCGCTGGTCGAGGAGCGCGCGCCGTCAGGCTGGAACGCTGCGGACGATGTCGACCTGCGCGTGGTCGCGCTGGCGCGGTCGAGCGTCGATCTGCTTGAACAACTGGATATCTGGACAAACGTGCGCAGCGCGCGCGCCAGTGCCTACCGCCACATGTACGTCTGGGACAGCCAGAACGGCGCGCACATCGAATTCGACGCCGCCGATACCGGAGCGGCTGAACTCGGCTGGATCGTCGAGAACCGCCTGATCCAGCACACGCTGTGGACGGCGCTGCAGGCGCAGGACAGCGTCAGCCTGCGCTGCCCCGCGCGCGTCGTCGCCACCGAGGACGAAGGCGAGACTCGCAGCCTGCGCCTGGACGACGACAGCCGCGTCGTGGCGCGCCTCGTCGTGGCGGCCGACGGACCCGCGTCGCCGCTGCGCCATCTGCTCGGGATCGGCGCGAGCGGGCATGTCTATGACCAGCACGCGCTGGTCGCGCACGTGCGCACCGAGCGTGCGCACGAACAGACCGCCTGGCAGCGCTTCCTGCCCGGCGGTACGCTGGCGCTGCTCCCGCTGGCCGACGGTCGCTGTTCCATCGTCTGGTCGCTGCCGCCGCAGGAATGCCGGCGCCTGCGTGAGATCGACGAAGCCGCGTTCCTGCAGGAACTGGGGTGCGCATCGGATTTCCGGCTGGGTCCGATCCTCGCGACCTCGGCACGCGCCGAATTCCCGCTGCGCCTGCTGCTGGCCGACCGCTATGTCGCGCCGCGCTTCGCCCTGCTCGGCGACGCCGCGCACCAGGTGCATCCGCTCGCCGGGCAGGGTGTCAACCTCGGCCTGCGCGATGTCGCCGCCCTCGTCGATGCCATCGCTGGCGACGCCGACCGCGACCCGGGCGCAGCCACAGCGCTGCGCCGCTACGAACGCCGCCGGCGCAGCGACAACACGATCTCGGCCTGGAGCATGGACGGTATCAATCGCATCTTCCGCAGCGAGTTCGAGCCGCTGGTCTTCGCGCGCGGAATCGGACTGCGCGCGGTCAATGCACTCGGACCGCTCAAGCAGCTGCTGGCGCGGCATGCGGCCGGGCGATGACCGACTTTGTCTCCCCCAAGCTCGCTTGGGGGAGATCTGCGTGGTGAGGGAGGGGAAGCCGCAGACGCGCTCGGTGCAGATTTTGCGCCGCTTTCCCGCGCGGAATATCTTTTGCCGCAAAAACCACAGTTTTAACGTGGCGGATGTTTCTCCCCCTCAATGAATTCTCTCCCCGCGCAAGCGCGGGAGTGAGTGGGGCGCCGCAAAGAAACCCACGTTCTGGCGCCCCGAACGCCCAACGGGGCGGAGAGGGGCCAAAGTTCGTCCGCTGGTCCTCTTCCCTCTGTCACGAACGCGTCACTGCGCCTGCCCAGACTGCGCGGCTGTCGCCGGTCCGCCCGGCCCGCCGTCCAGGGAATCCCATGAGAATCGTCACCTCGCTCGTCCTCGCCGCGGCGCTCGCCAGCGGCGCGGATGCCGCGCTCGCGCAGGTCCGCATCAGCGAGTTCATGTACAGCGGCGCCAACGGCGAATTCGTCGAGATCACCAATACCGGCGCGAACGCGGTCGACCTGACCGGCTGGAGCTTCGACGACGACAGCAACACGGCCGGCAGCTTTGCGATCGGCGCACTGGGCACGTTGGCCGCGGGCGAATCGGCCATCATCACCGAAGCAACCGCAGCCGATTTCCGCGTGGCCTGGAACCTGTGCGCGGCAGCGCGGATCGTCGGCGGCAACGGCCAGAACCTGGGTCGCAACGACATTATCAATCTCTACGACGGCAGCGGTACGCGCGTCGATACGCTGCGTTTTGGCGACCAGAATTTCCCCGGCAGCATCCGCACGCAGAACGTCGCCGGCTGGGTGTCGGCAGCGGGACTCGGTGCCGATGCGATCGCGCAATGGACGCTGGCCAGCGCTGGCGACGCGGAATCCTCGCGCGCGTCGGTTGCTGGCGACATCGGCAGTCCCGGCATCAGCACGCGTAGCGCGCAGCCGTTCGATCCCTGTGCGCCGCTTGGGCCGCGGCTGCGCATCACCGAGTACATGTACGACGGCCCGGACGGCGAATTCGTCGAGTTCACCAATGTCGGTGACGCCGCCGCGGACCTGGCCGGCTGGAGTTTCGACGACGACAGCAATGCACCCGGCACGATCGACCTGAGCGCGTTCGGCACGGTGCAGCCCGGCGAATCAGTGCTGCTGACCGACGCGACGGCGGCGGCGTTTCGCAGTGCCTGGAATCTCTGCGACGGTATCGGCGTGGTCGGCGGCAGCAGCGCGGGACTGGGGCGCGCCGACCAGATCAACCTCTACGACGGGACTGGCCAGCGCGTGGATCGCCTGACCTACAACGACCAGACCATCGCCGGTTCCGTGCGCGCCAAGGACAGGAGCGCGTGGATGTCCAGTGCAGGCCTCGGCGTCGACCAGGCGCTGCAGTGGACATTATCCACGTTGTCTGATGTGGAAGAATCGCGCGCCTCGGCCGGGGGCGCGATCGGCAGCCCGGGCCGCAGCCGGCGCAGCCTGTTCGATTTCGATCCCTGCGCCGTCAGCGGCGGCGCGCCGGTCGTCACGGTCGATGTCGCGCAGACCACGCGCCGCCTCGACCTGGCGGTCAACGGCGCGGGCGCGATCGCCGCGACGCTGGCCGATGCAACCGATCCGGCCGCAGTCGACGGCATCGTGCTGCAGTTCGCCGATCCCGACGGCGACGCCACGGCGCTGACGGTCACCGCGAGCAGCAGCAATCCGGCCGTGGTCGACGCGGCCGGTCTCGTGCTGAGCGGCACGGGCGCGACGCGCACCCTGCGCATCACGCCGCTGGGCGTGGGCTACAGCACGATCACGGTACGCGCGGTCGATGCGGGCAACAGCGCCGGTACTTACGTCATCCGCTATGCCGCATCGGCCGCGGGCAGTGCCGGCCAGCATTGGTTCACCGGCGCGAGCGACGCGTCCGCGGCGGTGGCGAGCGGCGACCATATGCTCGTTGCCGACGACGAGGGCCAGAGACTGCGCCTGTATGCGCGCGAGGCGTCGGGTCTGGCCGAGAACGGTTTTGATTTCACCGCATCGCTGGGCCTGACCGACATTGACGGCGGCACGCCGCGCGAAGTCGATATCGAAGGAGGCGCGCGCGGCGGCGACCTGATCTACTGGACCGGTTCACATTCCAACAAGAAGGACAACGGTGCGGCGCGACCGAACCGTCAGCGCATCTTTTCCACGCGCGTCAGCGGCACCGGCAGCGAGGCGACGTTGAGTTACGTCGCGCGCTACGATCATCTGCGCACGGATCTCGTCGCCTGGGATGCGGGCAATGGCCACGGACTCGGTACCGACGCGCTCGGCCTGGCCGCCAGCGCGGCGACCGGTGTGTGGCCCGAGCGCGACGACGGCTTCAATATCGAAGGTCTCGCGCTCGCGCCGGATGCGGATGGCCTCTACCTCGCGTTCCGCGCGCCGCTGCTGCCGCTGAGCCAGCGGCGCAAGGCGCTCGTGATCCACGCCACCAACCTGCGCAGCACGATCGCCGCCGCTCCGGCCGGCGGTTCTGCCGCGGCGGGCAGCCTGATTTTCGCCGCGCCGATCGAACTCGATCTCGGCGGCCGCGGTATTCGCGACATCGTGCGCACCGCACAGGGCCAGTACCTGATCGCCGCCGGTCCGACTGCCGCTGCGACCGGTGTGGCGCCGTCAAACTTTCGTTTGTATACCTGGAGCGGCGACCATGCCGACGCGGCGCTGCCGCTGGAAGCAGACCTGAGCGGCATCGCCGCGAGCGGCAGCATCGAAACCCTCGTCAATGCCGACAGCGCGGTGCCCGGAACGCTGGCGCTGGAACTGCTGGCCGACAGCGGTGACACCGTCTGGTATGCCGACGGCATCATCGCGAAGGATCTCGCCGAGCCGCGTCACCGCAAGTTCCTCGGCGGACGCGTGACGATCGAGCTGCCGCCGGCGAACGACCGGGTGTTTGCGGATGGGTTCGAGTGAGGATCCATCCACCTCTGGCCTGGCGGTGTGCAGTTCTGCCTTGAAGCACCGCCATCCCCACCCAACCCTGCGGCCCGATGGGCCGGAGGGTTGGGTGGGGATCGTGTTCGCCTCGCGGCGCAGGTAGCAGCCGCATGCCCTTTGCGGTAGACGAACGCCGGTAAACGATGGCGGCAGAGATCGGCTTACTGCGCCGTCCGCGTCGCCTCGCGGCAGATGCGCTCGATCTCGAACGGGTCCGCCGGCTTGACGAGGTGATGGTCGCAGCCGGCCGCGCGCGAGCGGCGACGGTCGTCCGCCTGGCCCCAGCCGGTCAGTGCGACGAGGACGACACGGTCGCCGCGGGCGTCGGCGCGAATCATCGCGGCGAGTTCCAGGCCATTGAGCTTGGGCATGCCGACATCGAGGAAGGCGACGTCGGGCTGAAACGCGATCAGCGCATCGAGTGCGAGTTCGGGATCGTAGACCGTGCGCACGTCGTGGCCGGACATGCCGAGCAGCTGCGCCAGCGTGTCGGCCGCGTCGCGGTTGTCGTCGACGATCAGGACGCGGCGGCCGGCTTGCGCCACGGTCGCGGCGGCGGGGACCTCGGCCTCCTGTGCCGCGCGTGCGCGTGCCGCGCCGCGCGCGGCCAGCGGCAGGCGGATCTCGAAGCAGGAGCCGAGGCCGACGCCTTCGCTGCTGGCGTGGATGCTGCCGCCGTGCATCTGGATCAGGCGCCGCACCAGGGTCAGGCCGATGCCGAGGCCGCCCTGCGCGCGTTCCAGCGAGGTATCGATCTGCACGAACAGGTCGAACACTTCGTCCAGCCGTTCGGCCGGTATGCCGATGCCGCTGTCGGTGACGCGCACGACCACTTCCTGGACCTGCAACTGCGCCGACAGCGCGATGATCCCGCCGGGCAAGGTGTACTTCGATGCATTGTTCAGCAGGTTGCCGAACACCTGGGTCAGCCGCTGCGGATCGCCGTCGACGAAGATCGCCGCATCGGGAATGTCCAGCGACAGCTGGTGCTTCATGGACTCGATGTGCGGCAGGGTGGTCTCCACCGCGGTGGCGAGCAGTGGACCCAGTTCGGTCAGCTGGCGGCGCAGTTCGATGCGGCCATGCGTGATGCGTGACACGTCGAGCAGATCGTCGACCATGCGCACGAGCTGGCGCAGCTGACGGTCGATCACGTCGAGCGACTGGCGTTCCGGCGCGCTGGCGCGCTCGTTCTGCAGCAAGCCCACGGCGCTGCGGATCGGCGCGAGCGGATTGCGCAGCTCGTGTGCGAGCGTGGCGAGGAATTCGTCCTTGCGCCGGTCGGCCTGGCGCAGCTTCTCGGCCAGTTGTTGCAGCTGCGCCTCGGCGCGGCGTCGTTCGGCGACTTCGGCCTCGAGCTGCGCGTTGGCCAGCGACAGCTCGGCGTTGGCCAGCGCAAGCGTCTGAGAGAGCGCCTCGAATTCCTGCGCGCGCTCGGTCTGCAGCGCGAGGTTGACCTTGACCAGGCTCGCGTTCTCGCCGGCCAGCGCGCGGCGCTTGCGGTACAGCTCGACCAGCACGGCGACCTTGCTGCGCAGGATGTCCGGCACCAGCGGCACCTGTACGTAGTCGATCGCGCCGAGACGATAGCCCTGCAGCCGGTCCAGTTCGCCGATATGCACACCGGTGACGAAGATGATCGGCGTGTTCTCGAAGCGCGGATGCTGGTGGATCAGCTGCGCCGTCTCGAAGCCGTCCATGCCGGGCATGCTCACGTCGAGCAGGATCACGGCGAATTCCTGCTCCATGAGGCGCCGCAGCGCCTCCTCGCCGGAATGGGCCTTGACCAGTGTTTCTCCGAGCTGCGCGAGCACCGCCTCGTAGCTCAGCAGCCGCTGCGGCTGGTCGTCGACGAGCAGGATGTTGACCTTGTCGTTGTGGATCTGCACGGCGGCCACTCAGCGATGCAGCCATTGACGCAGCACCGACAGCAACTGGTCGGTGTTGACGGGTTTGGCGAGGTAGTCCGACGCGCCCGCCTCGAGGCATTTCTCGCGATCGCCCTTCATCGCCTTGGCGGTCAGCGCGACGATGGGCAGACTGCGGAATTGCGCGTCCTCGCGGATCGCGCGTGTGGTTTCGTAGCCGTCCATCTGCGGCATCATGATGTCCATTAGCACGAGGGCGATGTCCGGCGCCTGCTGCAGCCGTGCGATGGCCTCCTGGCCGGTCGCGGCGGTGACGACCCGCAGGCCGTGGCGCTCGAGCACGCTCGACAGCGCGAAGATGTTGCGCACGTCGTCGTCGACGACGAGCACGCGCTTGCCGGTGAGCACTTCGTCGGTGTTGTGCAGGTTCTCGAGCATGCGCCGCTTGTTCGGCGGCAGGTCGGCGATCACGCGGTGCAGGAACAGCGCAGTCTCGTCGAACAGGCGCTCGGGCGACTGCACGCCCTTGATCACGACGCTCTTGGCGACTTTCCTGAGCAACGCGTTTTCCGCGTCGCTGAGCTCCTTGCCGGTGAACACCACGACCGGTATGTCGACGAGCGCTGCGTCGGCATGGATACGGTTGAGCAGTTCGAATCCCGTCATGTCCGGCAGGCGCAGGTCGAGCACGACGCAGTCGAACTGCTCGGCGCGCAGTTGCGCCAGCGCGTCGGCGCCGTTGCCGACGCTGACGATCTCGACGTCGTCATGGGCGATCAGCTCGACGATGCTGAGGCGCTCGACGTCGTTGTCCTCGATCACGAGCAGTCGCTTGGGTCGTGGCGTGGCGAAACTCTTGATCTTCTCCAGCGCGGATTTCAGCCCTTCGGTGGTGACCGGCTTGTTGATGAAGGAAAACGCGCCGCGTTCCAGACCCTGCTGCCGCTCGTCCTCGATCGTGACGACCTGCACCGGGATGTGGCGCGTGGACGAGTCCTGCTTGAGCCGGCTCAGCACGGTCCAGCCGAGCATGTCGGGCAGGAAGATGTCGAGCGAGATCGCGGTCGGCGCGTGCTTGCGCGCGAGCGTGATCGCTTCGGTGCCGCGCATGGCGACGAGTCCCTTGAAACCGTGCTCGCGCGCGAGATCGAGCATGACCTTGGCGTAATGCGGGTCGTCTTCGACGATCAGCAGCAGCGGATCGCCGGGCTCGAGCTGGCCGCGGTCGTCGGCCACTTCCTCGTTGCGCGGGCTCGGCAGCGTCGGAAGACTCGGCGTGCTCGAGAGCTTGGCACGCGCTTCGTCGGCGCTCGTCGCGCTGGTGTAGTGCAGCGGCAGATACAGCGTGAACGTGCTGCCGACGCCGACGGTGGAGCTGAGCCGGATCTCGCCGCCGAGCAGGTTGGCCAGTTCGCGGCTGATCGCGAGTCCCAGGCCAGTGCCGCCGTACTTGCGCGAGGTGCCGGCGTCGGCCTGCTGGAAGGCCTCGAAGATGATGCGCTGCTTCTCAAGCGGGATGCCGATGCCCGAGTCGGTGACCGAGAACGCGACTACGGTGGGCGCGCGACTCAGTACCGCATGTTCGGTGCTCCAGCCGCTCGCGGCGACGCCGGCGGCGAAGGTGATGACCCCCTGGTCAGTGAACTTGAACGCATTGGACAGCAGGTTCTTGAGCACCTGCAGCAGGCGCTTGGGGTCGGTCGTGATCAGCGGACCCAGCGCCGGATCAAGGCGCGTGACGAAGCCGAGTTTGCGCCGCTCGGCCTCGTGCGCGAAGTTGCGCTCCACCATGTCGCGCAGCTGGGCGAAGGCGAGTTCCTCGACGTCGACCGTGACCGTGCCCGACTCGATCTTGGACAGATCGAGAATGTCGCTGATGAGGTTCAGCAGGTCGGTGCCCGCGGCGTGGATCGTGGTCGCGAATTCGACCTGCTTGTTCGACAGGTTGCCCGGCACGTTGTCGGCGAGCTGCTGGCCGAGGATCAGGATGCTGTTGAGCGGCGTGCGCAGCTCGTGCGACATGTTGGCGAGGAATTCCGACTTGTAGCGCGAGGTCAGCGCGAGTTCGGCGGCTTTTTCCTCGAGCGCGCGGCGGGCCTGCTCGATCTCCCGGTTCTTGCGTTCGACTTCGGCGTTCTGCTGCGCGAGCAGCTTGGCCTTGAGGCCGAGCTCGTCGTTGGTCTGCTGCAGCTCTTTCTGCTGCGTCTGCAGTTCGCCGGCGAGCTGTTGCGACTGGGCCAGCAGGCCCTCGGTGCGCATGGTCGCCTCGATCGTGTTGAGCACGATGCCGATACTGCCGGTCAGCTGTTCGAGGAACGCCAGATGCGAAGGCGTGAATTCGCCGAGACTGGCCAGTTCGATCACCGCCTTGACCTCGTCCTCGAACAGCACCGGAATCACGATGACGCTGCGCGGCGAGGCCTGCACAAGGCCCGTGCTGATCCTGATCAGCTCGGCCGGGATGTCGGTCAGCAGCAGGCGGAAACGCATTTCCGCGCACTGCCCGACCAGGCTTTCGCCGAGGCGGAAGCGCCGCGCGGCGTCGCCCGCGCGATCGGCGTAGCCATAGATCTGTTGCAGGCAGGCACCGTCCGGGCCTTTCTCCATGATGTACATCACGCCCTGCTGCGCGCCGACCAGCGGCGCGAGTTCGGACAGCAGCGTGCGCGCGACGGTGAGCAGGTCGCGCTGGCCCTGCATCATGCCGGAGAAGCGCGCAAGGTTGGTCTTGAGCCAGTCCTGTTCGGTGTTGCGCTCGGTGGTCGCGCGCAGGTTGCCGATCATGGCGTTTATGTTGTCCTTGAGCTCGGCCACTTCGCCGCGCGCGTCGACCTGGATGGAGCGCGTCAGATTGCCCTGGGTCACCGACGTGGCGACTTCGGCGATCGCGCGCACCTGCGTGGTCAGGTTGGCCGCGAGCAGGTTCACGTTCGCCGTGAGATCGCGCCAGGTGCCCGCCGCGCCGGGCACCGCGGCCTGGCCGCCGAGGCGGCCTTCGACGCCGACTTCGCGCGCGACCGTGGTCACCTGGTCGGCGAAGATTGCGAGCGTATTGGTCATGCTGTTGATGGTGTCGGCCAATGCGGCCACTTCGCCCTTGGCCTCGACCGCGAGCTTCTGGCGCAGGTCGCCGTTGGCCACCGCGGTCACGACCTTGACGATGCCGCGCACCTGGTTGGTCAGGTTCGCCGCCATCACGTTGACGTTGTCGGTCAGGTCCTTCCAGGTGCCGGCGACGCCCGGCACGGCGGCCTGGCCGCCGAGTTTTCCTTCCGTGCCCACTTCGCGCGCGACGCGCGTGACTTCGGCGGCGAAACTGTTGAGCTGGTCCACCATGGTGTTGATGGTGTCCTTGAGCTCGAGGATTTCGCCTTTCACGTCGACCGCGATCTTGCGCGAGAGATCGCCGCGCGCGACCGCGGTCGCGACTTCGGCAATGTTGCGCACCTGGCCGGTCAGGTTCGACGCCATCGAGTTGACGTTGTCGGTCAGGTCCTTCCAGGTGCCGGCGACGCCGGGCACCTGCGCCTGGCCGCCGAGTTTTCCTTCCGTGCCGACTTCGCGTGCCACGCGCGTGACTTCGGCGGCGAAGCTGTTGAGCTGGTCGACCATGGTGTTGATGGTGTTTTTCAGCTCGAGGATTTCGCCGCGTACGTCGACCGCGATCTTGCGCGAGAGATCGCCGCGCGCAACGGCCGTCGTCACCTCGGCGATATTGCGCACCTGGCCGGTCAGGTTCGACGCCATCGAGTTGACGTTGTCGGTGAGGTCTTTCCAGACGCCGGAGACGTCCTTCACGTCGGCCTGGCCGCCGAGCTTGCCTTCGGTGCCGACCTCGCGCGCGACGCGCGTGACTTCGGCGGCGAAGCCGTTGAGCTGGTCGACCATGGTGTTGATGGTGTTCTTGAGCTCGAGGATTTCGCCTTTCACGTCGACCGCGATCTTGCGCGAGAGGTCGCCGCGTGCGACGGCCGTCGTGACCTCGGCGATGTTGCGCACCTGCACCGTGAGGTTGGTCGCCATCGCGTTGACCGAATCGGTCAGGTCCTTCCACGTCCCGGCGACGCCCGGCACGGTGGCCTGGCCGCCGAGCTTGCCTTCGGTGCCGACCTCGCGCGCGACGCGCGTGACTTCGGCGGCGAAGCCGTTGAGCTGGTCGACCATGGTGTTGATGGTGTTCTTGAGCTCGAGGATTTCACCCTGCACGTCGACCGCGATCTTGCGCGAGAGATCGCCGCGCGCGACGGCGGTCGTGACCTCGGCGATGTTGCGGACCTGCGCCGTGAGGTTCGATGCCATCGAGTTGACGTTGTCGGTCAGGTCCTTCCAGGTCCCGGCCACGCCGGGCACCTGGGCCTGGCCGCCGAGCTTGCCTTCGGTACCGACCTCGCGCGCGACGCGCGTGACCTCGGACGCGAACGAGCGCAGCTGCTCGATCATCGTGTTCAGCGTTTCCTTGAGATCGAGGATCTCGCCGCGCACGTCGACGGTGATCTTGCGTGACAGGTCGCCGCTGGCGATGGCCGTAGCGACCTCGGCGATGTTGCGCACCTGGTCGGTCAGGTTCGAGGCCATCGAATTGACGTTGTCGGTCAGATCCTTCCAGACGCCTGACACGCCCTTGACCTGGGCCTGGCCGCCGAGCTTGCCTTCGGTACCGACCTCGCGCGCGACGCGCGTGACTTCGGCGGCGAAGCCGTTGAGCTGGTCCACCATGGTGTTGATGGTGTCTTTCAGTTCGAGGATTTCACCTTTCACGTCGACGGTGATCTTGCGCGAGAGATCGCCGCGCGCGACCGCGGTGGTGACCTCGGCGATGTTGCGCACCTGCGAGGTCAGATTGGTCGCCATCGCGTTGACCGAGTCGGTCAGGTCCTTCCAGGTGCCGGCCACGCCAGGCACGATGGCCTGGCCGCCGAGCTTGCCGTCGGTGCCGACTTCGCGCGCGACGCGCGTGACCTCCGAGGCGAAGCCGCGCAGCTGGTCCACCATGGTGTTGATGGCTTCCTTGAGCTGCAGGATTTCGCCGCGCACGTCGACGGTGATCTTGCGCGAGAGATCGCCGCTGGCGACCGCGATCGTCACTTCGGCGATGTTGCGCACCTGCGCCGTAAGGTTGGACGCCATCTGGTTGACCGATTCGGTCAGTTCCTTCCAGACCCCCGAGCCGCCCTTGACCTGGGCCTGTCCGCCGAGCTTGCCGGCGGTGCCGACTTCGCGCGAGACGCGCGTCACTTCCGAGCTGAACACGCTCATCTGTTCGATCATCGCGTTGACGATCGTCGCAGAGCGCAAGAATTCGCCCTGCAGCGGCCGGCCTTCGACCTCGAGGTCGATGGTGCGGGTCAGGTCGCCGCGCGCGACCGCGGAAATCGAGCGCGTCATGCGTTCGGTCGGCCAGAGCAGGTCGTCGCAGAGCGTGTTGACCGACAGTTCCATCGCGCCCCAGGCGCCGCGGCGGCTCGCGCCGGCGACGCGTTCGCGCGTCTGGCCACGCTTGCCGACCAGGTCGCCGACACGTGCCAGCTCGTCGGCCATGCGCCGGTTATTGAAGATGATCTCGTTGAGGGTATCGGCGAGCTTGCCGTCGAGGCCGTCCCAGTCGCCGGGCAGGCGCTCGCTGAAATCGCCGTCGCGCACCGCCTGCAGCACGCGCAGCAGTTCCGGCAGGCGCTCGGAAGGGGCACACGGCGGTGCCGGCTCGGTGCCGGCATCCGCGCGAGGGTCACGGCGAACGGTCATCGCACACTTCTCCCGACGGCAACGTGGCACTGATTAGCGCAGCGCAAGTGTTCATAGCGTGCACAAGAGTACGCCACGCGCGATCGGTTCTGGCGGCGTGAGTTTCCGGTGCGGATCGGAAGACCGACGGGGGAACCTCGCGACGACAGAACGCGAGGACGGCACACGCGGCGCGATCGGCTTTGCCTGCGGTATTCGGCGCGCGCCGTTGCACCGTGGTCGACACGCTGTGACCCGGATAGCGCGCAGTGCGGCCCTCACTTTTTCTTCACAAATTTCCGTGTTGCCGCCATCGGCGAGTCGCTAGCGCGTCGCCGGCGTTTCACCGGCAGCACCCACCTGACGCGCGATCTGCGCAGCGAATTCGTCGAGATCGACCGCGTCGGTGTTGGCCAGGATGACGAGAGTCACGTCCGCGTCGCGCATGCGGAACAGCAGCGCCTGCGCGCCCATGTTGCGGCCTGGACGCTTGACGATGCGCTGCGGCTTGCCGGCGATGGTCATGGTGTAGGACCAGACGCCGTAGCCGTAGTCGTCGAGTCCGGCCCTGGTCATTGCCGCCAGCGACGCCGGCTGAAGCAGCGCGCCGCTGAACAGCGCATCGGAAAACGCGAGCACATCGCGTGCGGTCGAGTAGAGGCTGCCGGCCGCGTAGAGATTCTCGGGGTAGACCGGCAGGTCATTCGCGAGGGACTTGAGGTCGTCACGATACATGTAGGTATCGGCCAGATTCCCTATGACGACGCCCTGGCGCAGCAGGCCCGTATGGGTCAGGCGCAGCGGCTGCAGCAGGCGCTCGCGCAGCAGCTGCTCGTACGTCTTGCCGCTGACGCGTTCGAGAATCTGCCCGAGCACGATGTAGTCGCAGTTGTTGTAGTCGAACGCCGCTCCCGGCTCGGCGACGAGATCGCCGCAGCAATGGCGCGTCAGCAGCTGCGCGCTGGTCGCTGGTTTCTGGTAGACGGGAATGCCTTCGGTGAGCGCGGTCTGCAGGTCCTTGACCTGGTCGAAGTTCGGCAGGCCCGAGGTGTGATTGAGCAGTTGTTCCAGTGTGACCTTGCCGCCGCCGTTGCCGGCGTAGTCGGGCAGATAGCTGCGTAGGGTCTTGCGCAGGTCGAGCTTGCCCTGTTCGGCGAACTGCAGCACCAGCACGGCAGTGAACGCCTTGGTGATCGACGCGATCTTGTAGCGCGTCTGTGGCGTGTTCGGTACCTGGAAAGTGTGGCTGGCGAGGCCGAAACTCTTCTCGTAGGTGACCTTGCCGTGTTCCTGCAGGAGCACCGTGCCGCTGAAGTGGTGCTGCTTCGCGTAGGTGTCGATGAATTCCTCCGGCGTGGAATGCGCCGGGGTCGCGAATGCCAATGACAGGACAGCAACGAGCAGGCTTTTCATGGTGAGTCCGTAGCGGCGGGAACGTGCTTCCACCGATACGGTCCGGCGCGAGGCGGTTGCACGCCGTTACCGTGCCCGTGTCGCACTGCAGCGCTCAATCGATGCGATAGACACGCGCCTTCGGATAGTCCTCGTGCACCTGCAGGAACCAGCGGCCGGCGAGGCCGGGCACGACGAGGATCTCTGGCGATTCCAGCGTCTGGCGCAGTTTCATCGCGCCCTTGAGCACCTTCCAGGCCTGGCCGTTTTCCAGGCGGAATTCTGTGCCGGGCTCCCAGCCGTCGACCGGGCCGCGCAGACGGCTCCTGATCGTGCGGATGTCGAGATCCATCGGAATGGCGCGTGGCTGTTCGTCGCCGCGTTGCGCGGCCGCCGTGTCTTCGGTAGCCGCTGCGGCGTCGCGTGTGGGGGCGGGCAGGGCTGCTGCATCGAGCGCGGCTTTCTCGCGCAGCAGGTGGTTCAGCAGTTCCAGTTGCTGCCTTGTCAATGTATCCAGGCCCGTGTCGTGGCGCTGCGCGGGCGTGAGCTGATCTTCGACGTTGACGTAGTCCGGAGCGGTCAGCGCGAGTGGCGCCGCGACCAACAACATCAAAGCCAGGCCAATGCGCGTTGCTGCCGACATGCCGCTCTCCACGAACCGGGCCAGCCACGCTGGCAGGCCTCGGGGGTCAGGCCCGGCAGGGTAGGCAGGGTTCGTGTCAGATTTATTACGCGCGACGCTGCGTGTACCGCGGGATTGAAGAGCGGTCGCTGGCGCGACGGTCGCGTCGCGTTTCAACGCCTCAGTTTCACCACGTCTGTTTCAGCAAGCCTGTTTCAGCAAGCCTGCTCGCCACGCCCGTTCCAGACCACTCGCTCAATCGGCGTAGTCCTTTGCTGCGCGGCCCTGCGCGACGACGACGACGTAGTCGAAACCGAACACGATTTTCTCGAACGCTGCGCCGGCCGACTGGCGCGCCTTGCGCTGGCGTCGCAGCGGATCGACATCGAACACGGTCCAGCCGGACCGGGTCGCATGCTCAATGAAGGGCATGACGCCGAAGTCGCCCATCTCGGCGCGCGCGTCGTAGGGCTGCGTCTTCAGGCTGGCATCGGCGACGAACGGCAGCCAGCGGTTCGCGCTGCCGCCGCCGACGAGGACCAGCACATGCAGCGACGTGCGGCCGTTGCTCGCGGCGAACTCACTGGCGAAGCTGCCGAGGTCGAACAGGTTGGTCGGGCTGATGCCGCGGATCATATGGTTCGCGCCGAAGCGGAACAGCGCGCGCGGCAGGATTTCGCCGGCCTTCTGTGCGGCCCGATAGTAGTCCATGAAATGACGTTTCATCAGCAGCGCGCGCTGGTTGTTCGAGGCGTAACCGTCGGTCTGCTGGCCGCGATAGATCTGTGCGCTCTCGTCGAGTTCGTTGATGAGGCGTGCGGCTTCGCTGCCCGGGCTGGGCTTGACCGCGGCACGCAGCTGCGCGAAGTCGGCGTCGTGCCATTGCAGCAACAGCGTCGGCGCGGTGTCGTGTTCGGCCATGGCCTGCTTGTCTGCGAGCGCGTTGCGCGAGAGCGCGTCGGCGACGGCTTTTTTCGCGGCGCTGGTCGTGGCCAGCGCCTGCAGGCGTTCGAGGATCAGGCGTCCGCTGAACAGGAATTCCTGGTCGAGACCCCACAGACGTTCGCGTCTTTCACCGTGCTGCCAGGCGCTCGCCATGGCGCCGTCCTCCTGAAGATTGAGGAACGGCATCGCGGCGGGATAGTCGCGTGACAGCGCACTCAGGCTCCCTTCGCGCGCCGCGACGGCGGCGCGCTGCGCTGAGTAGGGACCGATTTCGAGTACGAGATTCTGCGGCGTGTCGCGGCCCAGCGATCGGCGCAGCGCAAGCACGAATTCCGGCACTTCGGCAAAGCCATGGTCCTCGCCGATCAGGATGAACTGCGCGCCGCGTGCGCGATCCAGCAAGGCTTTCGCGCCGGCGCCGCCGAGGCCGTCAGCGGCCAGCGTCAGTTCGCTGCGGTGCGTCGTGAGCAGTTCCGACAGCATCTGTTCGGGTGTCTTTTCGACAGGCGCGTCGTTGGCGGAAACGCTGCCGACGACCGCGGCGAGCAGGATGGCGCAGCGCGCCGCGTGATGTGACAGAAGTGGCATGGATTTCCTTCGGTGGATGTCGGACCGGTGACGCGGCCCGTGCCGGTCGGATGCGGTTTCCACCGGCCAGGGTTTAAAGCCGGTTGCGTTGCATCGATCGGAGCACCGGTTGCGCATAGACTGCGCGCGGCACTCCGCCATCGCCCGTACAGGCTCACCAATGACTACGTTGCCGACGCCAGGCACACCGGCACCGTTCGCCGAACTCGCGCTGGCTTTCGCCCAGGCGCTCGTTGCCGAAGACTACGACGCGGCGCAGGCAATGCTGGCCGACGAGCTGCAGTCGACACTGGATGCGCAAGCGCTGGGCTCGCGCTACCAGGCACTGATCGGCGACGGTGACGGTCCGCCGATCGACGTCTCCGTCGTGTCGACGTTGGTGGAATGGCCGGAGCGCCAGGCCGACGATCTGGGCTGGGCCTACGTCGGTATTGCCGGCGAGGACTATGTCGAAGCCATCACGGTGGTCGTGGCACGGCAGGGGAGGATGGCGAAGATCCGCTCGATCGAATGGGGACGGCCGTGATGCCCGAGGCGCGTCACGGCGATCCGCCGCCGCCGCGGCGCACGTTCTCCAGCCGTGCCTTGTCGATCGCCGCGGCAAGGCCGACGCTGCGGCCCGCCAGGTTGGCGACGCGATACTGCACGCTGCTGCCGAGCACCTGCGCTGCTTCTGATGCGTCGAGCCCATAGTCCTGCCGCAGCCATTGCAGCATGCCGTCCGTTGCCGTGCGCAGGGCGTCGTCGAGTGAACCGGCCTGGCCGAGCACGAAGATCTGCCGCGGCGATTCGATGCGCGGCATCGTTATCGCCTTGCCACGTACGAGTTCCACGCGGAACTCGACCTCCATCGAGGTTTCGAGCCCGTACTGCGAGGTCTCGCCGTCGCCCTGCAGCGCGTGCGCATCACCCAGATAGAGCAGGGCGCCGGGCTGGAACACCGGCAGGTAGACCACATTGCCTTCCACCACTTCGTTGAAGTCCATGTTGCCGCCGTTGCGTCCCGTATCGCCGGCGGACATCGGCGGCCAGCCGTCTCCGGGCGCGACGGCGAGGCCGCCGAGCATGGGCCGCAGCGGCACCGTGAACGCCGACAGCGCGCCGCTCGCGTCCTGCGGCGACGCGGTGCCGCGTGCGAGATCCAGCGCCCAGCGCACGGGTTTGCCGAGTGCGGCACTCCTGATCGCCTGCGCTGCGCTGAGCGCGCGCGGCACGATGCCGTCCAGGCTGTCAGCGTAGTCGCGGTTCAGGCGCAGCCGCGTGAGGTGCACGGCGATCGTGTCGCCGGGCGCCGCGCCGGCGATGTAGAACGGACCGGTTTGCGGGTTGCCGTAGAGCGCGCGCGTGACGCCGTGCTCGTCGACGCCGCCCGAATCCAGCGTCGTGGTCCGTACGCTGTCGCCGGGCCATAGGATCAGCACGGGTGCGCGCGTAGCGGAGAATTCGTTGGAATAGGTCGCCGGCGTGAAGACGTGAGTGCGTGGCGGACCGTCGGGACGCGTTGGAATTCGCCGCGCGGTGAAGGTGTGGCGCGCGCGCCGATCCGCATGGTTGGTGTCGGGAAAGTCGGCTTCGCCCGTGATCCGCTCGCCGCTGCGTTTGCCGGTGAAGACGTAGCGTGCTCCGTGCTCGTCGGTGACGGTGAAGCTGAGCACGTCGCCGCGCCGCGAGCCCTGCAGCGCGTCGCCGTCGAGTGTGCCGCTCAGCGTGCGGCTGTCGGTGCGGAGTTCCAGTATCTGGTGACTGGGATTGCCCCAGCGGTCGGTCGTGACTAGCCAGGATTCGTCGGCGGCACCGCTCGTAGTCGCGAATAACAACATATACAAAGATAAAAACAGACGGTGCATCGTGGGCAGTCCTGGTCGGGAATACCTTGCAGATGCGCAGCCGCGCGCTACGGTCGCAGCGGTCATGCGGCCGTGCCGCTGCGCGAACGTCGCGTGCGGCAGGCTGCGTGCGATCAGTCCTGGTCCGACAGCGGCCGGTTCAACTCGGTCTCGCCCAGCCGATGCATTGTCACCGGCCTCCGCTCCGCCGAGATAGCGCTCCCACAACGTTCCCGCGGCAGCGTGGCCCGTTGGCCCTGATCCAGCCCATGAATTCGCCCCAGCCGCCGCCGAGGCCTTCGTAGCCGCCGCGATAGATCGCGCGCGCGGCCGTCGCCGACGGGATCGGTCCGGGTTGCACGCGTTCGGCCGTTGCTATTGGTTTGCGCACCGGGAAGCCGACGTCCAAGTCGAAGGTGTCGGTCGGACTGCGGTGGTGAAAGTTATACATCGGCCCGACCGGGCCAGCGTCCTGCGCGCCGATCACAGCCAGCAGCTCGCTGATCGCTGCGCCATGATCGTCGGCATTTCCTCGCGCGGTATCGTGAAGCGGATGACAGCAGACTGCTGGGCCGGGCTGCTGACGATTTGCGGCGTGTCGATCATGGCGTGCTCCTCAAGGTCGGGAATCCCATCCTAGCGCTATGTTCCGCGATTGCTATCAAATGATTCCCGTATAGTGCCTAGCGTCAGGTCTGTGCCCCGCGTAGCCCGTGTGCTCATCACGCCGGCTCTCGCGAGGGAATACTTGGGCGATTTCTTCACCGAAATGGCAAGGATAGGCGCGAGCGCTCCAGATAAGCGATTGGCACAATGCGCGTTGCGTGGCCCCTTTGGGAATACGGACGTGCGACTGCGCACCTGGCTGTGGCAAGTGCGCAGGGTGTTCAAGGTACGTTGACGCAGGTGTAGGGGGGGGCGAGAACGCCACAGTCCGTGCTGTTGGAGATGCTGTAGACCACTGGCGTCGGCGGCGACTGCGATACTCGTCCGGCCATGGTTCCTGTGGCTTGCAGGTCCACGAATGTATTGCCGCTGAAGGTAATGCCGCTGGTCGCAATGTCGTTGCCCGGCGTCAACGGCGTATTGTCGTTGGCATCCGGATAGAGGATGGCTCCGTAGCCGATGCCGCCTTCGCCTTGGCCTTCGTTCGAGAAAGTGTTGTTGCTGATGCTGACGTTCTGCGACTCGCTGAGAAACAGGCCCGACAGATAGCGTCCGATCTGCGTGATGTCCTTGCCGCCGGTACCGCTGCCCTCGCTGAGGTTGCCGGTGACGGAGCAGTTGAGACAGCTGTTTACGCCGTAGTTGTGCATAAGGCTGCCATACACTTTGTTCGAGTTGATCGTGACGTTGCTGAACATCGACGTGAAGCCGCCACTCGTGTTGGCATTAAGTGTCTCGACGCCGCCGCGCGAACGATGGACCTGGTTGCCGGATATGGTGATGTGGTGCGACAGCGGCTTGCCGACATCGGCGGGAAGCGGATCGTCCGAGAGAACGCCAATGCCCGCGCCGTCGGAGTTTTGGACGGTCGAATTCTCGATGCTGGAATGGCTTACGTTGTTGTAAAAAGCGAAGCCGATGTCGCGGATGTCTTCGACGCGCAGGTTGTAGGCGTGCGCATTGGTCGTGCCGTGCGCGAACTGGACTGAGTTGCCGCCGTCGATGATCTTCAGGTCGCGCAGCGTCACGCCATCGGCGCCATCGATCGAGACAGGCCAGTTGTAGGTGTTGCGTATCGTGAGGCCGCGCACCGTCAGATTCTGGATCCCGGTCGAATAGGGGCCAAGCGTAGGTCCGCCGGCGACGACCCCGCCGATGCAGCACTCATCCTGATTGACACGGTTCCCGTCGATGACGCCGCGTCCGCTGATCGTGACGTTCTTCGAGTTATCGGCGACCTGGATCACGCCTATCTGGCGGGTATCGGCGGGCACGACACCGGTGGAGCCGGAATTTGTCTGAGAGGCAAGGAACAAGGTGCCGTCGAGAATGACCTCGACCGGTGCTGGACTCGCTCCCGTATTGGTGATCAGGAGCACGCGCCGGTCCTTGTTGGTTACGGAGGGTGAGGTCTCGCAACCCGGGACGATGCAGCGATCCGTAACGAGATAGTTTTTGCCGACGGCGTTGCGGGGAACATAGGTGACGCCGCCGAGCGCGATCTCGCTGTTGATCGTATCCGTATCATCGGTCACGCCGTCACCGATGGCAGCCGAGATCCGGTGGGGAACCCGAAGCTCGCCCGACCCGTCGAGCAGTGGCCAGTTGCTGCCGGCCGGATAGGCATAGGCGTACAGTGTCTGGCCCGCGTATGTTGTGCGCATTGCCGGAGTTATCGGCACCGCGAATCGACGTGTGTTGCCGCCACAGCCAGGAAACGATTCCCCGTATTCGGGCGGCCCATTCGCAGGGGATTGATACGCGACCAATGTTCCAGCCGGGAGCGGGCCGCCGGCGTAGATGTGGACATCGATAGCGCTCGCATTGTTGCGCTGGCAAACCCAGCCCTGAACGATCAGGTTCTGGGTTACGGCGTCGTACGCATACCCGTCCACACGGCCGAATGTCGGTTCGACGACCGGACCTACCGAAATGGCGAGCAGGCCCTGCAGCAAGGAATTGAAGAGACTCATGGAAGGCACCTCGGAATGAATGGTGGTGCTTCGCGATACCATCCACCCTGGGCACCGCGCGCGGGGCTATTTTGTCAGTGTTGAATCTCAATGGATGCGATGCCGGCACGCGAACACGAATACGCTGCGCGCGATCTCGTGTTTGACGAACAGTGTTTCAGAAGGATGCGCTGAGCGAGTTGTAGCGCCGCTGCATTTCCTCGGCGCTGACGGCTTCGATGCTGTGGCCGATGTTCCAGCGATGGCCGAACGGGTCGCGGATGACGCCGGAGCGCTCGCCGTAGAACTGGTCCCTGGCCGGCATCAGCACGCTGGCGCCGGCGGCGACGGCGCGGTCGATCAGCGCGTCCGCATCGTCCACATGGATATGCAGGCTCACGCTCGTGCCGGTGGCGGGATCCGGGCGGCGGATGTCGTATTCGGGATATTCCTCGCAGAGCATGAGCACGCCGGCGCCGAGGTCGACTTCGGCATGGCCGATGCGGCCGCCGGGTTCGACCAGCCGCAGTTTCTCGGTGCCGCCGAATACCTCGCTGTAGAACGCAATGGCAGCGGCCGCGTCGCTGACGCAGAGATAGGGAAACAGTTCGTGCACGGTCATGGCGCGCTCCAGTGGGGACTCAGCGCCGACCTTACGCGTCGCGGCGACGGCCGTCTTGAACGGAATTGACTGGCGCGGTTGCGCAGGCGACGTGATGGGCCGATGCGCTGGCGGCCGCGCGCCAGGCTTGTGGCGTCAGGCCAGTGAATTCCCGGAACTCGCGATTGAAATGGGCCTGATCGCTGTAGCCGGCGGCGAGTGCGGCATCGCGCCAGGATGCGGATGGGTTTCCGGCGGCAAGCACCTGCTGCAGGCGCAGCAAGCGTGTGTAGCGCTTGGGTGCGAATCCGGCGTTGGCACGGAACTGGGCAATGAAATACCGGTGGCTGCAGCCGATGGCCTCGACCAGCCTGCCGACATCGCCGCTCCGCAGCGCCGCCAGGGCCTGCGCGATCGGTGTGTGCAGCGCGCGTATCGGACGCAGCTGGCCCAGCAGGAAGGCCTGCAGCGTGGCGATCTGGCGTTGCTCGTCAGTCTCGGTCGAGAGGTCTTGCCGCAGCTGCGTGGCGGCGTCTCCGCACAGCGCTTCGAGCGCGACATGCCGATTGCTCAACGCGTCCGCGCGACAGCCGAACAGGGCCGGTGCGGCGCCGGGGCGCAGCAGCGCGCCGACCGAGCGCGACGGCTGCGAGGTGTCCTTGAAGTAGGGGCGGTCGCGCGATCCGGCGACGACGGCGTTCGCGACGAGCCAGCCGCGTGTATCGGCGGCGTCGGCGTAGAGGCGCAGTCCCTCGCCGTCGAGCCGCACGGCGACATGCATCCGACCGCTGGGCAACACGCGTTCGCGCGCCGCCGGTGCCGCTTGCGCGGCGCGTGCCCAGAACCCCTCGACGTAGGGACACAGCGCAGCGGCGGTGGGGGCGGTCAGCATGCGACGAGCATATCGCGCCTGGCGATGCTGATCGCTACCGCTGACGGATCAGCCCGATTGGGTCAGGGCCTGCAACAGATCGGCCTGGTTTTCCTGGGTCAGGCGCTGGATCAGATCGTCAAGGTCGCCCTCGACGATTTCGGGCAGCCGGTACAGGGTCAGGCCCTCGACGCGGTGGTCGGTGATGCGGCCTTGTGGAAAATTGTAGGTTCGGATGCGCTGGCTGCGGTCGCCCGAGCCGACCTGCAGGCGCCGGTTCTCGGCCTGTTCCGCCGCTTGTTTGGAGCGTTCTGCGTCGAGCAGCCGCGCCTTGAGCAGCGAGAGAGCGCGCGCGCGATTCTTGTGCTGGCTGCGCTCGTCCTGGCATTCGACGACGATGCCGCTGGGCAGGTGGGTCATGCGGATCGCGGAGTCGGTCTTGTTGACGTGCTGGCCGCCGGCGCCGGAGGCGCGGAACGTATCGACCTTGATGTCGGCGTCCTTGATGTCGATCTCGTCCACTTCGTCCATTTCGGGAAGAATGGCCACGGTTGCGGCGGACGTGTGGATACGGCCCTGGGCTTCGGTCGCCGGCACGCGCTGCACGCGATGGGTGCCCGATTCGAACTTGAGCCGGGCGAAAGCCGCCTTGCCCTCGACGCGGGCGATGACTTCCTTGTAGCCACCGTGTTCGCCGGGACTGGCCGAGATGATTTCCACGTTCCAGCGCTGACGTTCGGCGTAGCGGCTGTACATGCGGAACAGATCGCCGGCGAAGATCGCGGCCTCGTCGCCGCCAGTGCCGGCGCGCACTTCGAGGAACAGGTTGGCGTCGTCGCGCGGGTCCTTCGGGATCAGCAGGATCTGCAACTCCTTGTCGAGCGCGTCGCGCGTGGCCTGCAGTTGCGGCAGCTCGGCCTCGGCGAGTTCCTTCATCTCCGGATCCTTGAGCAGCGACTGGGCCGACGCGAACGCGGCCTCGTTCGCGTCGTAGGACTTCAACGCGGCGGCTACCGGTTCGAGCTGGGCGTATTCGCGGTTGAGCGCGCGGAAACGGTTCGTGTCGGCGGCGGCGTCGGGCTGCGCGAGCAGCGCGCCGACCTCCTCGAAGCGCTCGGCCAGTTGTTCGAGCTTGCGGCGGATGCTGGGGCTCATGCGTCTTTTTCGTCGTTGGCGGCGGCGCGGTCGAACAGGCGGGCGGCTGCCTGGACCAGCTCGCCGTCGCCGCGCAGCGTGGCCGCGCGCAGGTTGGCGCTCGGCGCATGCAGCAGCTTGTTGGTCAATGTGTTGGCGAGATACGCCAGCGTTTCTTCCGCGGTCCGGCCGCGTGCAAGCATGGCGGTGGCGCGGGCCAGCACGTCGTCGCGCTCGGCCTCGGCCTGGCGGCGCAGATCCTGTACCGGATTGCCGTGTTCCAGCGCGCGGCGCCAGGCCATGTAGCGTTCGACCTGCAGGTCGATGATGGCTTCGGCTTCGCGCGCGGCAGCTTCGCGCGAACGCAGGTTGTCGTCGATCACCTGTTTCAGATCGTCAATCGTATACAGATAGGCATCGTCCACGTCGGCGACGGAGGCCTCGATGTCGCGCGGCACGGCGATGTCGACGAGGAACATGGGCTTGCGCCGGCGCCGCTTGAGCGCGGCCTCGACCATGGCGCGGGTCAGCACCGGTTCGCGGCTCGCGGTCGAGGAAATGACGATGTCGGCTTCGGCCAGATGCGCGGGCAGGTCGGACAGCGCGATCGCGTAGCCGCCGCAGCGCTGGGCGAGGCCCTGTGCGTGGTCGAGCGTGCGGTTGGCGACGATGAGGCGGCGCACCTTGGCGTCGCTGAGGTGGCGCGCCGCGAGGTCGATCGTTTCGCCGGCACCGATCAGCAGCACGCAGGCACCGGCGAGATCGGCGAAGCGCTGCTCGGCCAGGCGCACGGCGGTGTAGGCGACCGATACCGGGCTCGCGCCGATTCGCGTGTCGGTGCGCACGCGCTTGGCTACGGCGAAGGTGTGCTGCAGCATGCGTTCCATCGGTGCCTTCAGGGTGCGCGCGCTGCGCGCGACCTGGTAGGCGTCCTTGACCTGGCCGAGGATCTGCGGCTCGCCCAGGACCAGCGAGTCGAGTCCCGTGGCGACGCGGAACATATGCCGCACCGCCGCTTCGTCGTCATGCCGGTAAAGGAACTCGTCGAGGCGACCGCGGGTCAGCTGGTGATGCTGGTGCAGCCAGTCGGCCGGCACGATCTGCGCGCCGTCGGCGACTGAACAGTAGAGTTCGGTACGGTTGCAGGTGGAGAGGATCAGGGCTTCTTCGATGCCGGCCTGGGCGGCGAGCTCTTCGAGCGCGGGCCGGGCTTGTTCGGGACCGAACGCGACTTTTTCGCGCAGATCCAGCGGAGCGGTGATGTGATTGAGACCGAGGGCTAGCAATGCCATGTATGCGGGGCCGCGCGGGCAACAATCAGCTAAGCTTGGACGCGAAAGGGCCCCCTGGGGCGCCCGAGTACGGCATTCTGCTGCCGCGTTGCACAAAATCGCGACTAGTGTGCGGTCGCGATCCAGCAAGATCAAGCAAGCCTTCCCGACAGGGGCGGGCATCGATGATGGTGGATGTGGATGAAATTTCGCGCTGATCGCGCTATGACCGTGCTACGGCTCTTCGCTTTCGCGGCCGCCGTCGCGCTGACCGCCTGTACGGCGACGCCCGTGCGACAAACTGCCGCGCAGCCGGGTCAGGCCGTCGTGGCCCCGACGGCGCTGGAGGAAGACCTGCTCGCGCAGATGCTGGGCGGCGAATTCGCGCTCGGCCAGGCGGACATTGCCGCTTCGGCCCGGCACTACGCCCGCGCCGCCGTCCTCAGCAAGGACCCGCAGGTCGCCGCGCATGCGACCCGGCTGGCGCTGGTCGCGAAGGACTGGACGCTCGCGCGCGAATCACTGGCGCGCTGGCGCAGCCTCAAGCCGGACGATCCGGGCCAGACCCAGGTAGAGGCCAGCCTGGCCCTCAGCGACGGCAATGCCGACCTCGCGTTCCAGTCGCTGTCCCGTCTGCTCGCGTTGCCGAACCAGCAGGGCTGGCGGTTGTTGGGCCAGGTGCTGCTGGGAACGAACGACAAGGCGACCGCGGCGACGCTGCTGCAGCGCCTGGCGACGCCACTGAGTCTCGCCGGCGCGCCGGAGGAAACCTGGATCGCGATGAGCCAGCTCGCGTTCAAGCTGGACGCCAAGCCCTATTCGCGCCAGCTCGCCGACGCTGCGCTGAAGAAATTCACGAGTGCGCCGGCGTACGGGTGGTCGGCCCAGCTCGCCGTCGACGAGGGCGACAAGACTCGCGCCGGTCGCGACTACCAGGAAGCGATCCAGCGCGCCCCCAAGGACATACGCCTGCGTGCCTCCTACGCACTGATGCTGGGCCAGCAGGGCGACAACAAGGGCGCGGCCAAGCTCCTCGCTGACGGCCCGCAGGACGACTACAGCTACGCCGCCCGCGCCGCCTACGTCGCGCGTTCCAACGACAAGAGCCTGATCCAGTCGCTGTACGACGAGCTCAAGGGGCGTCCGTCCGAGGAGCGCGCCGCACGGGCGCACCTGCTCGGCCAGCTGGCCGAGATGCTCGAGCAGAAAGCCGCCGCGCTGAGCTGGTACGAACAGGTCACCGTGGACGACGAGGACTGGTTCTCGAGCCAGGTGCGCATCGCCGTGCTCGTCGACGATCAGGGCAAGCACGACCAGGCGATGGCGCTCGCTCATGAGCTGCAGCAGCGTGTCGGCGACCTGCCCACCGCGCTGGTCGATGCGTTCATGCTCGAAGCGGAACTGCTAGCCAAGCGCGATCAGCACGAAGCGGCGCAGGCCGTCTATGCACGCGGTCTCCAGCAGATGCCGGACGATACGCGCCTGCTTTATGCGCGTGCCCTGCACGCCGCGGCCAATGGCATGGTTGAAAGCGCCGAGGCGGACCTGCGCCGCGTGCTCCAACTCAAGCCTGACGACATCGATGCGACCAATGCGCTCGGCTACACCCTGGCCGACGCAAACCGCAAGCTCGACGAGGCGCTGATGCTGATCGAGCGCGCGCTGGCGGCCCGCCCCGAGGACGCCGCGGTCATCGATTCCTACGGCTGGGTGCTGTACCGCCGCGGCGATCTGAGCGGTGCCGAGAAGGCGCTGCGCCGTGCGTTCGAAAAGCAGTCCGACGGCGAGATCGCCTCGCATCTGGGTGAGGTGCTCTGGGTGCAGGGCAAGCGCGACGAAGCGCGCACCGTGTTCGATCAGGCGCGAAAGAAAGACGCGAAGAACAAGTCTGTCGTCGAGGCCATGCGCAGGCTGGGCGTCTGATGCCGGCACGCGCGGGATTTTCTGCAGCGCGGCTGCTGGTAATCGTGCTGGCGCTGGGGCTGGCCGCGTGCGCGCCGCTGCGCCTGCGTGAAGACGATTCGACGCTCGGCGCGCAGAGAGCGCGTGAAACGGCCGTGCTGGCGCAGACGCGCTGGCAGTTCAGCGGCCGCATCGCCGTCAGCAACGGCGACGATGGCGGCAATGCCGACGTGGAATGGCGCCAGGACGGCGGACGCTACGACCTGCGCCTGCGTGCGCCGGTCAGTGGCAAGAACTGGCGCCTGCACGGCGATGCACGTTCGGCCACGCTCGAAGGCGTGCGCGGACAGGCGCTGACCGGCAGCAATGCGGCCGAACTGCTGGCCCGCGAGGCGAACTGGCAACTGCCGGTGGCAGAGCTGGAATACTGGGTGCGCGGCCTGCGCGCACCGGGCAGGGCGGCCGAGCTGATCTTCGACGAGGCGCAGCGTCCGACAAAGCTGCTGCAGTCGGGCTGGACCATCGAATACCGCGACTATTTCGCTGACCTTGAGCCGGCCTTGCCGCGCAAGGTGTTCGCGACCAAGGGCAAGCACCGGGTACGCCTGTTCGTCGAGGACTGGCAGGTGCAATGAATAGCTGGAGCAGCTGGCCCGCCCCGGCCAAGCTCAACCTGTTCCTGCAGATCACAGGGCGGCGGGACGATGGCTATCACCTGCTGCAGACCGTGTTCCAGTTGCTGGACAGGGGCGATACGGTGCGCCTGCGGATGCGCGACGACGGTCGCGTGGAGCGCCGGAGCGAGCTGGCCGGGGTTGCGCCGGCGCAGGACCTGGTCGTGCGCGCTGCGCTGACCCTCAAGCCGTATGCATCCGCCGGTGCCGGCGCAGATATCGCGGTCGACAAGCGCCTGCCGCTGGGTGGCGGACTCGGCGGGGGCAGCTCGGACGCGGCCACGGTGCTGGTCGCGCTCAACCGGCTCTGGGACTGCGGCCTGGCCCCCGAGGCGCTGGCTCAGCTCGGTCTGTCGTTGGGCGCGGACGTGCCAGTGTTCGTGCTGGGGCGCTCGGCCTGGGCCGAAGGCGTCGGAGAAGCCCTGACTCCGCTGGCATTGCCGGAGCCCTGGTACGTCGTCGTCGATCCGAAAACTCCTGTGCCAACCGCGCCGTTATTCCAGGTCGCGGAATTGACACGCGATGCCCGCGCCACGACAATTCCGCGCTTCCTTGCTGGGGCTGAGACCTCGAACGTGTTCGAGCCAGTGGTCAGCGCGCGCTACCCCGCGGTAGCAGCAGCGTTGCAATGGCTTGAACCGTACGGTCGCCCGCGTTTGTCCGGCTCCGGTGGCTGCGTCTTCGTTGACGTGGAGGCCGAAGCCGAGGCAGTGGCGCTGGCGGCAGCTTGTCCTCGGGAATGGTCGGCCTGGGCCGCGCGCGGTGTGAACCGTTCGCCGCTGCTGGCCGCACTGGAAAGTTTCGCTGCTGGGGCGTCGCCAAGTCGGTAAGGCACGGGATTTTGATTCCCGCATCCGTAGGTTCGAGTCCTACCGCCCCAGCCATTAGCATTACGAAAACGAATCACCCAAAGCACTGGACGTCAGTCCAGTACCTGGCGGCTGGCGGAGATTCACATGAATACGCAAGGTTTGATGCTGTTCACCGGCAACGCGCACCGGCGGTTGGCGGAGAACGTGTCGCACCGGCTCGGTATCCCCATGGGGAAAGCGCTCTGCGGGCGTTTTTCCGACGGCGAAGTGCAGGTCGAAATCGAAGAGAACGTCCGCCGCCAGGATGTTTTCGTGATCCAGCCGACGTGCGCGCCCACGGCGGACAATTTCATGGAACTGCTGGTGCTGATCGACGCGCTCAAGCGTGCGTCGGCGGCCACGGTGACGGCGGTGATCCCGTATTTCGGCTACGCGCGGCAGGACCGGCGCCCGCGCTCGGCCCGCGTGCCGATCACGGCTAAGGTCGCCGCTGACATGATCTGCACGGTTGGCACCGATCGCGTGCTCACGGTCGACATCCACGCCGACCAGATCCAGGGCTTCTTCGATATCCCGGTCGACAACGTCTATGCCTCGCCAGTGTTGCTGGCCGACATCTGGCGCAGCCAGGGTACCGACAACCTGATCGTCGTCAGCCCCGACGTCGGCGGCGTGGTGCGCGCCCGCGCGATCGCCAAGCGCCTCGACGATGCGGATCTGGCGATCATCGACAAGCGCCGTCCGCGGCCGAACGAGTCGACCGTGATGAACATCATCGGCGACGTGCGCGACAAGACCTGCGTGCTCGTTGACGACATCGTCGACACCGCCGGCACCCTGTGCGCCGCGGCGAATGCGCTGAAAAAGCAGGGCGCGAAGAAGGTCGTGGCCTACTGCACCCATCCGGTGCTTTCGGGCTCGGCGCTGAGCAACATCATGAATTCGCAGCTGGATGAGCTGGTCGTTACCGACACCATCCCGTTGACGCCGGAAATCCAGGCCTGCAATCGCATCCGCCAGCTGACGGTGGCCGAACTGCTGGCCGAAACGATACGCCGCGTGGCTTTCGGCGAATCGGTGAGTTCGCTTTACGTCGATTGATCTGCGATCGATCGACGATCCGGCTCCTCTGGTCGCGGGGGAGCCTTCAGGCCGCTGCGAAGCGGTTCATTCCTGCAAGGTAATTCGTCATGGCAAAGATTCGCGAAATTCCGGCCGAAATCCGCAACGACCAGGGGAAAGGTGCGAGCCGCCGCCTGCGTCACGCGGACGTCGTCCCGGCCATCCTGTACGGCGGCAAGGACAAGCCGCAGAGCATCCAGTTCGTGCACAAGGACGTCTACATGGCCTCCCAGCACGAGTGGTTCTACTCGGCGATCCTCGAACTCAAGATCGACGGCAAGAACCAGAAGGCCCTGCTGCGTGACATGCAGCGCCATCCGTACAAGCAGCGTCTGCTGCATCTGGATTTCCAGCGGGTCAACGAGAACGAAGCGCTCAAGATCCGCGTTCCGCTGCACTTCCTGAACCAGGAAAAGTCGCCGGCCGGCAAGACCGCTGGCGTGCTGGTCACGCATGAACTCAACGAGATCATCGTTTCCTGCCTGCCGCGCGATCTGCCGGAGTACATCGAAGTCGACCTGAGCGAGCTGTCGCAGGGCGACATCATCCACCTGTCGGACCTCAAGCTGCCGGCCGGTCTGGAAATTCCGGAACTGAAGCTGGGCAAGGAGCACGACGTGGCTGTCGTGCTGGCCAAGCTGGCCCGCGAGGAAGTCGAAGAAGTTGCGCCGGAAGCGGTGGCGGCGGCTCCGGCGGCTCCGGCCAAGGGTGGCAAGGCGGCGGCGAAGGCTCCCGCAGCTGCTCCGGCCAAGGCCGCGGCCAAGGCTCCGGCGGCTCCGGCCAAGAAGAAGTAAGGTTTCGCGTCGTCCGACGCGAAACCGCTTCGCATGGCTCGGTTGCGCCTGCTCGTCGGCCTCGGCAATCCCGGGGCCGACTACCTCAGAACCCGGCACAACGCCGGGTTCTGGTTTATTGACGCCCTTGCCGAGAAGCTGGGTGCGCGCTTCGGCGTCGAATCCAAGCTGCATGCGCAGACGGCGAAGGTTTCCCTCGACGGTCAGTCGGTGCTGCTGCTCAAACCGACGACGTTCATGAACAAGAGCGGCATCGCCGTCACCTCGGCGCTGCGGTACTACAAGATCGAACCGGACGAGATGCTGGTCGCGCACGACGAACTGGACCTTCCGCCGGGAACGGCGCGGCTCAAGTTCGACGGCGGCCACGGCGGCCAGAACGGCCTGCGCGACATCATGGCCCATCTCGGCGACGGCAAGTTCCACCGCCTGCGCGTCGGCATCGGCCATCCGGGTCACAAGGACAAGGTCACCGGCTGGGTGCTCAGCCGCGCCGGGGCCAGGGACGAAGATGCGATCATGGCGTCGATCGGCGCCGCCTTCGACGTGCTGCCTCTGGCGCTGTCGGGCGACTTCAACGAAGCCATGAAACGCCTGCATACCGCTCCGGCGAAGTCCTGATTCCCCCGCTTTTCTCCCTCCCTTTCACTGCTTTCTGGACAAACCCTCATGGGCATCAAATGCGGCATCGTCGGCCTGCCTAACGTCGGCAAGTCCACTCTGTTCAACGCGCTGACCAAGGCCGGCATCGCCGCGGCGAATTTCCCGTTCTGCACCATCGATCCGAACATCGGCGTGGTGCCGGTGCCCGATCCGCGCCTGAGCGCGCTGGCGGACATCGTCAAGCCGCAGAAGGTGATCCCGACGTCGATGGAATTCGTCGACATCGCCGGCCTCGTCGCCGGTGCGTCGAAGGGTGAAGGCCTCGGCAACAAGTTCCTCGCGCATATCCGAGAAGTCGATGCGATCGCCCATGTCGTGCGCTGCTTCGAACACACCGACATCATCCATGTCTCGGGCAAGGTCGATCCGATCTCGGATATCGACACCATCGACACGGAACTCGCGCTGGCCGATCTCGAATCGGTCGAGAAGGCGCTGAACCGCGCCGAACGCGCCGCCAAGGCGGCCGACAAGGAAGCCATGGCCAAACGTCCGGTGCTGCAGAAGCTCGCGACGACGCTCAACGAGGGAAAGCCGGCCCGCGCGGCCGGGCTCGACGAGGACGAGAAGGCGCTGGTGCGCGACCTGTTCCTGCTGACGATGAAGCCGTTGATGTATATCGCCAACGTGCTCGAGGACGGCTTCACCAATAATCCGCTGCTGGACAAGGTGCGCGAGCGCGCCGCGACCGAAGGTGCCGAAGTGGTGCCGGTCTGCGCCGCGATCGAGGAAGAACTGTCCCAGCTCGAAGACGCCGACCGCGACGCGTTCCTGCAGGACATGGGCCTGGACGAGCCGGGCCTCAATCGCGTGATCCGTGCAGGTTACCGCCTGCTGGGCCTGCAGACCTACTTCACCGCCGGCGTCAAGGAAGTGCGCGCCTGGCAGGTCAGGATCGGTGCCACCGCGCCGCAGGCCGCTGCGGTGATCCATACCGACTTCGAGCGCGGCTTCATCCGCGCCGAAACCATCGCCTACGACGATTTCATCAAGTACAAGGGCGAAGCAGGCTCCCGCGACGCCGGCCGCCTGCGCCTGGAAGGCAAGGACTACATCGTCAAGGAAGGCGACGTGCTGCATTTCCGCTTCAACGTCTGAGGCGCCGCACTGCCGCGCGGCGCGGGTCGAGCGCCCGCGCGGCAGCCTACGGGTCGGACTGCTTTTTTTTGCGTGCCTCAGGACGAGAAGCCGTCGCGGAAGATCAGGTCGTCGATGATCCAGCGCGAGATTTCGTCCGGCAGGCGCCATGGCGTGGCGATGCTGCCGTTGCCGAGCTGGCCGAAGTTGTTGAGCCCCCAGCACTGCGCGCTGCCGACGCCGCGCAGCACGCAGCTCGCCTGCGCGCCGAGCGTGACGTGGCGAACGGGCCCAGCCACGTTGGTCGCCGCGACGGGCTGCAGGCGGTCGATCTGCGTGTCGTCGCCGAGCTGGTACAGATTGTTGCGTCCCCAGCAGCGCAGTGCGCCGCCGCTCAGCAGCGCGCAGCTGTGGTAATCGCCCGCGGCGATCTGCAGCACACCGCTGCTCAACGTGGCTACGCCGGCAGGCGAGGCGCGCGTGATGAGCGAACCGTCACCGAGCTGGCCGTAGGCGTTGCTGCCCCAGCACTTTGCCTGGCCGCTCGTGGTAAGGCCGCAGGTATGCAGGCCCCCGGCGGCGACAGCCACGTAGGTCGCGAATGAATCATTGACGGCCGTCGGGACGTTGCGGCTCACGAGCGTGCCGTCGCCGACCTGGCCGTTCATGTTGTAGCCCCAGCAGCGTACTGTGCCGTCGTTGCATACGGCGCAGGCGTGGCGGTCGCCGGCGCTGAGGTCGATCACGCCGCCCGCGAGCCCGACGGGGATCACGGCCTGCGCGCTGTTCGTCGTCGAGCCGTTGCCGAGCTGGCCGTCGGTGTTCTGGCCCCAGCACCAGACGCCGCCGCCGACCGTGCGCGCGCAGGAAAAGTAGGGCCCGCTGACGATCTGCACCGCGTCGACGATGCCGACGGTCTGGACGGCGATCGGGCGCGCGATCGTAGTCTGGTCGCCGATCTGTCCCTGCGCGTTGTCACCCCAGCACCAGACTGTGCCATCGGTGCGCACGGCGCAGCCATGGTTCTCGCCGATCGCCACGCTGCTGACACCGTTCTGCAGCCCCTGCACGAAGCGCGCGCCGGTATGGTCGATCGCGGTGCCGGCGCCGAGCTGGCTCAGGTTGTTGCGGCCCCAGCAGCTGGCCGAGCCACGATCGGTCGTCGCGCAGCTCGTGCGGGTGCGCATCGACACCTGGCGCGCGGGCGCGGGCAGGCCCGAGATCGTCACGGCCTGGTTCGCATTGCCAACGACCGTGATGTTGCCGATCGCAGTGCGGCCGTTGGCCAGGCTGCCCCAGCAGCGCACACGGTTGCCCCTGCCGCTGCGCGCGCAGGAATGCGCGGTGCCGCTCGCGATTTCGCCGATCGGCGCGGCGAGCGTCAGCACGTCGACGGGCACGCGCGAATCGATGGTCGTGGCGTTGCCGAGTTGCGCGTTCGCGTTGTAGCCCCAGCACTTGAGCGCTGTCGTGCCGATCCGTGCGCAGGTGTGGTGGCCGCCGGCGCTCAGAGCGCTGACGCCGCTCGACAGCCCGCTGACCGCGGTGGGTGTCTGGCGCTGGACGATCGTACCGTCGCCGACCTGGCCGACGTTGTTGCGGCCCCAGCACAGCACTGCGGCGGCCGTGCTGCGCGCACAGGTGTGGAACTGGGCCAGCGCGATTTCTGCGACCGGAACGCCGATCGAGACGAAGACCGGAATGTCGTGCATCGTCGTCGTTCCGTCGCCGAGTTCGCCGTAGGTGTTGGCACCCCAACATTTCATCGTCGCATCGGCGAGCACGGCGCAGCCATGCGCCGCGCCGGCGCCGATCGCGACCGCATTCGTGATGCTCAGCACTTCGCCCGGCGTGGCCTGATTCATCGACGCGCCCGACCCGAGCCGGCCGCCGCCGCCGTTGCCCCAGCAGTTGATGCGGCCGCTCTGCATCAGCGCGCAACTGTGGGCGAGTCCGACCGCGAGCTCGCGCACGCCGCTCGTGAGGCCGACGACGGCGACGGGCTGCGCGCGATTGACGAGCGTGCCGTCGCCGAGCTGGCCGAACTGGTTGGCGCCCCAGCAGTAAACCGCGCCGCTCGCGGCGATCGCGCAGGTATGCGTGTCGCCGGCGGCAACCGCCTGCCATGCGGCAATCGGCGACACCACGGCGACCGGCGAGGCGCGGTCCGCCGCGGAGCCGTTGCTGAGCTGGCCGCTTGAAGCCAGGCCCCAGCAGTACAGGCCGCGGTCGGATTCCGAGATGGCGCAGGTATGGGCACCGCCCGCTGCGATTAACGCAGCGCCCGCGGCGGTCGTCGTCGACAGCAGGATTGCCAAGCCGGCCAGGATGATTCCAAGCCGTGTGAAATGCTGAATTCCCATCGCTGTCTGCTCCTCGTCCGGATTCCGCCTCGGCGCATGTCGTCGTGTTGCCATGCGCATGCGTATAAAAAGCGCACTCGGCAAATTGGCCATTTGCGAAGTTGTCGCTGACGAGGGTTGTGCCGGTTGTGGGGCCAAACTCCCAGCGCGGTCGCGATCGCCGTTGCGCAGGCACGGCGACGCGGCCGCCGGAAAAACGGGGGGGGGGGGGGGGGGGGCGGGGGGCCCGGGGGGGGGGGGGGCCCGGGGGGGGGGCGGGCCCCCGCCCGGGCGGTGAACGCCGTATCACGGATGGCGGACGCGTTTGCAGCGGAGGCCCAGTGGGCGTCGGCGCAGCGGTGGCGGCGCGGACCGCGCCGCGGCGTATCAGGGCTCGAAGTCGCCCTTGAAGATGCGGTCGTTGTCGGCGTCGAGAGCAAGTGTCGCGGTGTTGTTGTTGCTGACCGGGTCGGTGACCGGCGAACCGACGACGGCGGTCGCGGTGTTCGTGAGGCTGCCCGTGGTGCCCGGTGCGACCGTGCCGCTGACGATATAGGTCACCGCCCCACCCTGGGGCAGGCTGATGTTCTCCGTGATATTGCCGTTGCCGCTGGCGGTACAGGTGGCGCCGCCGGTGACCTGGCAGGCCCAGGACACACCGGTATAAGTAGCCGGGAAGATGTCGACGACGGTGGCGGTCGCCGCCGACGGACCTGAGTTGGCCACGGTGACCGTGTAGACCAGCGTTCCTCCGGGCGTGTACGCCGGGGGATTCGCGCTCATGCCGACGACGAGGTCCGCCGTCTGCGGTCCGACCGGACAGTCGACCACGCCACGAATCACCCAGTCTCCGGTCAGGCCCAGGGTCGCGCTGTCGAACCATACGAAAGTGCCGCCGAGGTCGGCGAGCAGCGCATTGCGGCCGCTCTGTATGCCGTTGGTATCGCGCACCACCGTGGGGCTGGAGTTGGTGATCGGCGGATCGAAGAACGTGAACGAGACGACGAACTGTTCATTGGCCGCGAGCGATACCGAGAGCGGGATCGTGTTGTTTTCGTCGAGGTAGCGCCATTCGTTGAGCACGCCGTCGGTCATGACTGGACCGGCTATCTCTGCGGCGAGCGCACCGGGGTTCGGGAACGTGCCGGCGCGGAAGACCTTCACCGAATCCTGGATTTCCTGCGCCTGAGTGCCGCTGGGCGAACGCCAGAACACCTGTACGGCACGCAGGGTGCCGGTGCACGGTGAGGTCAGCCACGACGCGGCCGCCTCGTTGGCCGCAAAGCCATAGACGAGTACGCCGGTATCTCCGTTGCCGAGGGAGTCGTTCTGCACGGTCTGCTCGACCGCACCCGCGCCCATGCCGAACAGCGCTGTCGCCAGCGCGAATGCCCACCGCTTCATGCCGATTCCCCATTCCGCGGACGGCAGGACGCCGTCCTGGAAAAAGTATAGGTCTGCGCATCCACGCAGCGTGACGGCGGTCACATTCCGGGCCATGGGTTAGGATGCGCGCCGTCCCCATGCCGAGCCGCGCCATGCCAGGTCAACAACGCGAGACCACCTTCCGCTTCCTGGCCCAGCCTTCCGACGTGAATTTCGGCGGCAAGGTCCACGGTGGCATGGTCATGAAATGGATAGACCAGGCCGGCTATGCCGCCGCAGTCGGCTGGAGCGGCCAGTATTGCGTCACGGTTGCACTGGGCGGGATCCAGTTCGTCAAGCCGATCCTGATCGGCGACATCGTCATCGTGCGCTGCAAGCTGATCCGCACCGGTAGCAGCAGCATGCATTTCGCGGTCGACGTGATTGCACGCGACCTCAAGAGCGGCGCCGAGCGTCTCGCGACGCATTGCATGATCAGCTTTGTCGCGCTGGACGCGCCCGAGGGCCGGCCCGCGGCTATTCCGCCGTGGCTGCCACAGACCGAGGACGACCGCATCCTGGCGTCCTACGCCGAGAAGATCATTGCCATGTCGCGCGAACAGCAGCAGGAACTCGAACGCGTGCGCCACGACATCGAGCGCAGCGGCTGAGCGCGGGCGTCGCTGCTACGGCTCGAAGCCGTCGGTAAACAGCCGGTCGTTGCCTGTCGAGGGCAGGTGGGCCGGATCGAACAGGCATAGCGCGGTGCCTGTTTCCAGGGCGCGCGTGCCGTTGCAGCTCCAGGCGCCGCCGTCGGCGGCATCGTCGGATTGCAGGCCGACGCAGGCCGAGGAGCCGGCGGTGGCGTCGAGCGTGGTGTATTGCACGACCGCGGCCTGGCTCGCGTGGTACAGCACCAGCTGAAAGGTCAGCGGCTGGTTGTCGCCAAGGCGATTCCAGTTTTTCCAGTGCACCACGCTGCAGGCTTCGCCGGCAATCAGGCCGGACCCGCGTGGGCAGGTGGCGAAGAACTGCTGCGTGAGTGCGGATCCCGCGCCTTCGCCACTGAGCTCATCGTGGTAGGCCAGCAGGCGTGCAGCGGCAAACGGCGCGTTGTCGGGTACCGCAGGCAGGTAGATGTCGTTGCTGAAATCGCCGCCATTTTCCTCCGCGAGGCTCGCCGCGAAGGCGACGTAGCCGTTGGTCGACACCACCAGCGTGCCGTAGTCGGTGCCAAAGAAGCGGAACGGCTGGCCCAGCGCGAACGCGGCTGCGCCGTCGTCGAGCGCGGGAGCAGAAGGCGATGCCGCAACCGGGTTCAGCGTCATGCCGCCGTCGACGTCGACGGGTGCGTAGGTGCACAGCGCCGGATCGGCCGACGCGAAGTGGCCGTAGCCGTCGAGCTGGGTCAGCTGAGCGCGCGGATTGGTGCCGGCTTGGCAGGGTGCGGCCAGTGCGGAGAGAAGCAGCAGCGATGCGGTGCGGTACTTCATTGCACTCTCCCCTGCCAGATTTCCGCATTGTGGTCGGTATTGGTGCCGAGGAAATTTTCCGCCGAGATGAAGTTCACGACGGGGATGACGGTGCTGCTTCGGCCGATGCGGGCGCCGTTGGTGGTCAGGCCGGTGGCGAGGTTGTTCTCGATGTCGCTGGTACCGTTGACACGGCGCTGACCGACCGAGAACTGGCCGTTGAGCAGGCTGATGCGCTCGTAGGCGTAGTTGAGCGTGCCGTCGGTCTCCACGTCGACGCCGATATAGGCGCTGTCGGAACTGTTGGTGCGCTGGGTCAACGGCGTACCGGCGCCGACTTCGTAACGGAAGATTTCCGAGGAAAAGTCGGCGTTGAAGTTGGCCGCGCTGGGCGTTAGGTTGCCGTCCGACAGGAAATAGATGTAGGTGCCGTTGGTACTGCCGTCCAGCACGGCTGAGCTGTTGTTGGTCTGCGGGCCGCCGGTGCCGTTCGTGGTCGTGTTGGTGATGCGTGTGAAGTTGCCCGTCGTGGTACCGCTGTTGGTACCGGAGGCGCCGCGGTCAAAGCGATAGATCTCGAAGTTGGCATCGGCATTCGTGCCGTTGTGCACGCAGGTCGACTTGAAGACCAGATAGCGACCATTGTTGTTCTTGGTCAGGGCCGGCTCGGCCATGGTGCAGCCGGTGGTCGTGCCGAACAGGGAGCTGCTGGTCGTGGTGCCGTTCCAGACCACGATCTTCTTTGCCGTACCAGAGCCGGTCAGTGCGTTGCAGGTCGATTCGAAAGCAATCACGCCGCCGTCGCCGTCGATGGTCGGTGTGCCGTTCTCGCAACCGGCCGGCGTGCTTGTCAGGGTCAGGAATGTGTTGGTATTGCGGTCGTAGCGGTAGATCTGCGTGGTCGCCGTATCGGTCAGCCTCGCGGCGATCGCGAGGTAGCGGCCGCCGTCCTGGTAGGACATGGCCAGCCCGGAGATGCCGCCGCCGCTGGTCACATTGAAGCCGGTGGCACGCGTGAACGCCGTACCGTTCCAGATGTAGATCTGATCGAGCAGGTTGGGATTGCTGCCGAGGTCAGCGCTGGTGACGAAGGCGACGATCTCGCCGGTCGAGTCGTTGGCGATCAGGCGCGCGTTGGCCCCGCGGAAGAAGAACGTGCCGCCCTTGAGTTCGACGTTGCGCCCGGTAGTGACGGTGCGCTGCACGATGCTGCCGATTTCGTTGCAGGAGGTCTTGATCTGCACGTCGTCGATGAACAGCGTGGAGTCGACGTTGCGGTCGTTGCTGTCGGCGACGCTGAAGCGCAGCGTGACACTGCTGTCGGCCAGCGCGGCGGCGGGGATCTGCAGGCAGACCCGCTGGAATGTCGGTGGCCCGAAGCGCAGGTTGACGGTGTTGAGCGCGGCCGGATTGCTGATCGTGTTGTTGACGATGGACGCGTTCTGGCAGTTCGCATTGGCGAACGGCGAATAGCTCGATCCATTGAGCTTGCAGCTGGAGCGCGAAAAGATGCGCACGCCGTCGGCCTTGACGTCCATCACGTCATCGTACTGGTCGGGCTCGTTCTGCTCGCTGGAGGCGAATGCCCAGTCGAACGCGACGAAGGCGGGGCTGAAGGTGACCGCCGAGGTCGATTCCAGCCACGACTGGTCATAGTCGTTGTTGCCCCCGAAGCCGTCGAAATCCAGCGGTCCGGTGGACCTCGCACCTGGGCCGCTGGAAATCGCGCCGGCCCAGGTGCCTTCGGGAATCACGATCGTGCCGCTCACATAACTCGCGCGAATCGCGCCGGCGCGGGTGTCGCCGCCCGCGGTCCAATTCGCGATGGTGCCCGTCTCGAAACCTCCGTTGACCGGAATCTGCGCCTGGGCCAGGGACGTCAGCGTCACCAGGCCGAACAGCAGCTGACGCGCTCGATGGGAAACAGTGCTCATGGCGATGGGCCTTGTGCGGCGGTGGTGAGTTCCTGTCCGAACAGGAATCGATCATCGAGCAGCACGTCCTTGCGCGCCAGGACGCGGCCATCCGCGGCCATCGCGCGCAATTCGTAGCGCCCCGGCGCGATGCCGTCGATGCGGTAGTAGCCGTAGGCGTTGCTGCGCGCGCGTCCCTGGATGGACTGCTCGGGGTCGACCAGATGGATGTCGACCTCGCCCAGCGCCTTGCCGTCGGGCGCGCGCAACTGGCCGGCCAGGCCCAGGCGCAGGTCGAGCGTGAAATCCACCCGTGTCAGGCTGCCGGCGCGGACTTCGACCCGACGCGGCGCCTCGTGCACGCTGAACTCGATCGGCAGGCCCTCGCTGTCCAGTTCGACGCGGTGCACGCCGGGCGCAAGGTTCGGCACATGGAAACGGCCGTCCGCGTCGCTGCGCGCACGCACATGGCCGTCGACGAGCACCGGCACGTCGGACAGGTCGATGCCGCCGGCGCGTCGGCCCTGGCCGATCACGCCGGAGACGCCGCCGTCACGCACCTGACCGAGATTGGCGCCGCCGCGCGCGAGGCCGGCGCCGGTCACGGCGAAATCGGCGATCACGGAAAGCCCTACCACGGTGCCGTTGGCCGGTGCGAGCGGATCGCGCACAGCCTGCAGGCGGGCGCTCAGACCAGGACGCAGCTCCATGCTGGCGTCGGCGATGAATCCGCTGCGGCCTTCGCCGTGCAGCAGGCCGGCCGACCAGGCCAGTCCGGAGACCCCCGGCTGGTAGCGCTGGAACATCGCGCTGAGACGATTGCCGCGGTCACTGTCGCGCTGCGCCATCACCGCGAGACGGGAGTTCTGGCCGAGTGCCTGATCGACGCCGATCTGGCTCAGGTTGCCGTAGCGCGTCGCCGACAGTCGCGTGCCGCGGCGCACGCCCCATTGTGCGTCGTACGAATACCGGCCGTCGTACTCGGGTCGCGCTGACAGCTGCAGGTTGCGCAGGGGGCGCCAGCTCACGGCCGGCAAGGTGTATTCGATGTCCTCGGCGTCGGTCACGCTGGCATTCGCATGGATCAGCGAGACGCGCAGGTCGGTGCCGACCGTGCGACCCGCCTCGACACGCAGGTTATGGCTGGCGACGGTCTTGTCGGTCTGGTAGCCAGCGCTGTACTCCAGCCAGTTCGCGCGCCAGAACCACGGTCCGCGCTGACCGTCGCCGAGCACCTGGCGTGCCTCGCTGCCGTTGTCGTCGCGGCCGACATAGCCGGCCCAGCTGCCAACCCTGCCGAGGTTGGCGGCGGTACCGATCACGCTCTGCGTGCGTCCGTCGACGGACTGGATGATCAGGTCGCCCGTGAAGCGTTCGCTGAGGCCGCGGCGGAACTGGTAGAAACCCGCGCTGCCGCTGCCGATGCGCTTGTCGTCGAGCAGAAAACCGTTGCTGCCCGCGCCGAGGTAGTGCGCCTGGGCGCCGGCCGGCAGCTGCAGGTTGCTGGCCTGCGAATAGGTCTGGTCCACGCGCAGCGGGGTGCCGTTGTCGCCGAATTCGTAGACCGCCACTTCGACGGGAATCGCATCGCCCGGCGCTGCTGGAACGTCGGTGAATTCGTAGCGTCCGTCGAGGCGGATGGTCTGGCGCGCGAACACGCTTCCGGCGTAGCGCAGTTCCGCCGTGCCGCCGGGCGGGCCGTTGCCACGGATCGTACTGGTCGGCCGCGCCTGGTAGGCGAGCAGCTGGCCGGCGTCGCCGAGGCTGGAATCGAATACCTGGCCTGGCCGGTTGGTCCACGCATACTGCGCGCCGGTCAGGTCGAAGGACTGCAGCAGCGGATGCAGGAAGACACGTTCCTGGCCGACCAGGAAGCGCGAATTGCCCCGGTCCAGCCGCCACGACAGTGCGCCTACATCAATGCCGCGGTCGTCACCGGTCAGATAGTGACTGAAATCCGCACGCCAGTTGCCCGGGCCGAGTGCGCCGACGAGGCGATGGTTGGCCGCGCTGGACAGCTCGCCGTTGGACTGGACGGTCATGACCTCGCTGCGCCAGCGCGAAAGGCTGGCGCGCGGCGCGCGGATGTCGACCGGGCCGTCGTCGCGCGTCGGTAACCTGCCGTCGGCATCGACGCCTGGCGTCCAGGGCAGTACGACGCGCAGTGCGTATTCGCCCGGGTCGAACGCGACCTGGGCAGCGAGTGCCGTCGACAGCGCGGCCACGTCGGCGTAGGTCACGCCCTTGTCGTCGAGCAGCGCCTCACCCGTCAGCAGCGCATCGCCGAGCGGAGTGCTCAGGCGCACGCTGCCGTCCGCTTCGCGCAGGCTGCGGATCGCACAAAGCTGGGTGAAGTCGTCCAGGCTCACGAAGTCGCGCCCGTCTGGCTGGCGCAGCAGGGCCAGGCTCGCGTCGACTTCTTTCTTGTTGAGGATCGGTACCACCAGCAACACCTGCTTCTGCGTGCTAGACGGAATCGCCGCGCCAAAAGAGGAGAATTCCGGGCGCGGCGCCGGTGCAGGCGCGGCTTCCACGGCGCCTGTGGCGAGCAGGCTGGCGATGGCTCCTGAAAGAGCCAGCGCGGGGTGGAACCGCGTTGCCACGATTCAGCGCGCCGCAGCGCCGACGACGAACTCGACCGAGCGGTCGAGCACCGCGTCGCCGAGCTTGCCGTTGAGGTCGAGCACATAGCGGCCAGGCTTGAGTACGGTCGGCCCGAACGGGAACGTGATGTCGTGGGTTTCGCCGGGCAGTACCGGCGTGCCGGGGAGGCTGTTGGCGATGAGCTGTCCGTGTGCGAGCTTGGCATCGGGTGTGCCGAGGCCGGAAATCAGTGCGGTCGCCTCGACGCCCGGAAAGGCGTCGGCCTGCCAGATGGCGAACTGACCCATCAGGCGCACGTTGGCGTTGCCTGCATTTTTCAGCCGTACACGGGCGCCGTCGGTCGAGGCGGTCAGCGATTCGATGTCGCCTTTGCGCGCAGTGGGTCCGGTTTGGACATACAGCGCCGAACGGAACTGGAAGCGCGCACGCATGTTGCCGTCCGGCGACGGCGGACTGACTTCATCGAAGATGAACATGACGCGCTGTTCCCCGACCGGCAGTTCCGCGGCCGGGCGTACGCTGAAGCGTACCGCCTGGGACGACTGAGGCTTGACCTCGAATTCGACCGGATTGACCACGACCCACTGATCCAGCGTGGTCGGGCCGGGCGGCAGCAGGCGCGGCTGGTTGGACGGATCGGCGTCCCATGGTGCCAGCGACACGCGCACGCGTTTGGCTTCGTCGGTGTAGTTGAACAGGCGGAAGGTCTGGGTCTTGCCGGCTTCGGCTGCGCTGAGGTCGTGATAGGCCGGGCTGATGCCGACCTGGGCCAGCGCAGGGACGGAAGCGGCAAGCAGGACCAGTAGGGAGGCAAACAACCGCAGTAGATGCATGGGATCAGTAGCCTTCGACGCGGATGACCAGCCGCCCGCGGTAGCGGGTGGCATCACCGAGCGCCGCGGTGGGGATTTCCAGGATGACGTCGCCTTCCAGTCCGTACTGCTCGCGTCCGATGGCGACGTTGCGCGGCGCAAGTTCCTTCACGGCGACAGGGACAGTCAAACTGCTGGCGTCCGCCGCATTGAGTACGCCCGGTATGCCGTCGATACTTTCGATCGAGACCTTTACATGTTCCTGCACACTGCCGCCCGTGGGCTTGCTCAGGCGCCACAAGGCCGGAATGCGCCGGCGAATCGTCGTTGCCAGCGGCGCCGGGCGTAAGTCAGCCACGGCTGTCGCCGTGCTGCCGTCGAAATGGGCATTGAGGCGTGTCGCCGGCTGCATGGGCGCGGAATTGCCCAGCAATTCGTGCACGGTGATGGGTTCCAGCTGGATCGATGCCTGGCTGACGCTGAGCACCGGCGCGGTGCTGCTGTTGGCGAGTTCCAGCTTCGAGGCGAGCGGCATCCCGTTAGGGGATGCCGCGGCCACGATCAGGGACGCGCCCAGGGCCAGCATTGGCAGCAAGGCGGCCATGGCGTATCAGGTGCTGGTGACGGTGAGGGTGAAGTTGCTGTCGGCGTTCGAACCGATCGCGCCGGTGGTCGAATAGTCGCCGAGCGCAGTCGCCCCGGTCAGGTTCAGGTCGATGCGCACGTCACCCGGACGCGCCGTGACCAGACCCGGATCCGGGAACTGCACGCTGGCGCCAGGGCCGACCGCTGCTGCGGCGCCGAAAACCGGCGACTGCACACGGAAGTTGCTCATCGCGATGCTCGAGCCCGACGGGCCATTGAGCGTGCTGGAGCCGCCCGCGATTGCGACGGTTGTGGTGTTGGCAGTACCGCCGACGGCACGCACGGCCCAGAGGTTCTGCAGCACGAGCGGTACCGCGCCGGGGTTGATCGACAGGGCGGCCGGGTTGATGTTGAAGTTGGCAACCAGTTCACCCGCCGTCGGTACCGCGGTCACGGCCCCGGCCAGCGGCGCGATGGCGCAGGCACGCGTATCGCCGGAGGCGACGCAGCCCGCGGGCGTGCCGAACAGGTCGGTCAGAGAAATGTTCACGTCGACCGATGAGTAGTAGTAGAGGATGGTGATGCCGTTGTTCAGCGTGATGTCGACGTCCACCGAGCCCTGGGCCTGGGCAAATGCACCCGAGGGGAAGCAAGCGGCCGACGCGAGCGCGAGCGCAGCAAGGCGAGGAACAAAGCGCAGTTTCGATGTCACGATGGAATACCTCTGTGTAGTTGGGCGTGCTGCCCGTTGGCAGGCACGGCAGCTAAGCATGGGTTATGCCGAACTGTGACGTATATCGCATTCCGTTACATTTGGTCACAATTACGGCCGCGGTACTCGGAAATTCAGTGGGCAACGGATCAGCGGGCTCAGCGCTATACGGCTTGGCTTCGCCCCTGCGTTCCGGTTATCTTCCGCGGTCCCGCGCAGTCATCGTCCGCGATCAGGAAATTCATGCCGCAACGGCATTGACTTTCGGTCTGCGGATGACGAGAATGCCGGGCTCCGCGCTGGAGGGATACCCAAGCGGCCAACGGGGGCAGACTGTAAATCTGCTGGCTCACGCCTTCGGTGGTTCGAATCCACCTCCCTCCACCAGCCGGTTCTAGCTTGAGCGGGAGTAGTTCAATGGTAGAACTTCAGCCTTCCAAGCTGATTGTGCGGGTTCGATTCCCGTCTCCCGCTCCATTGAAATATTGCCGCGGTTGACACGTTTCACGCTCACGTAGCTCAGTCGGTAGAGCACTTCCTTGGTAAGGAAGAGGTCGAAGGTTCGATTCCTTTCGTGAGCACCACCTTCTTCGCAACACCGTTTCGACTCATCCACCTCCTTAGATCTCTCGGGGTTTTGCAGGCATGGCCAAGGGTAAATTCGAGCGCACCAAGCCGCACGTCAACGTCGGCACGATTGGTCACGTGGACCACGGCAAGACGACGCTGACGGCAGCGCTGACGAAGATCGGTGCCGAGCGATTCGGTGGCGAGTTCAAGG
>NZ_JAVTWC010000072.1:0-8760 GCF_032229445.1 Tahibacter sp. | reverse complement strand
CGCCACCGAAGACTACCGGGCCAGGATGGCACTGCAGGGCGTCGGCTCGATCGAGCCTGCAGAAGGCATGCTGGCGCTTGAGGGACTGCTGAGAAGCCGCGCCGTACAATTGGCCTACGTGGCCATCGCGAAGCCGGGTGCCGTGTCCGTGGTGAATAGCGTGACCGAGCGCATCACGCGCGCGCGTAGCGAACTCGCGGCGCTCGACGACGAGGCGCTGGCGGACGCGACACGTGCGCTTGATCCGCCGCCTTGTGACAGCGATGAAGCAGAACGCCACATGCTTCATGTCGCATGCGGCATTGTCGTTTCGCAGTTGCTCGTGCTCGGTGTGCTCACCGGCGAGCGGACGCCGAAATCGGTGTCCGCCGACAGAGTCTTGTGCTCGGGCGGCTACGCCCGCTGGCTCGACGAAAGCCTGCGTCTGCTGACGGTCCACGGTCATCTTGCCGAGCACCAGGAAAGCTATGTCGTCAATGATCCTGTGTGGATGGATGCTGCGGCAACTTGGTCATCATGGGATGAACGTCAATCCGAGTGGCTGAGCACGCCTGGTCTGGAGGCGCGGGTTCGCGTTCTCGACGCTACGCTTCGTTCGCTGGCCGACGTCATCGCCGGCCGGCGGCTCGCCACTGAAGTGATATTCCCCGATGCGTCGGTCGAGCTGGTGGAAGGTCTCTATAGCGGCCACGCAAGTGCCGACTACTTCAACCGTCTTGTGGCCGAGGCCGTTGTCGGGCTTCTGCGCAGGCAGTCCGAATGCGTGCGCGACGCTTCGTTCCGGCTCCTTGAGCTCGGCGCAGGAACGGGCGCGACCAGCGAAGTGATCTTCGACCATATCGAGCAAGCCCGGCTGACGATCGCCGAGTATGCATATACCGATGTTTCCCCCGCGCTCATCGACCGCGCCCGGCACCGCTACGCAGGCCGCGCGGCTTATGTGAACTACCGTGTGGTGGACATCGAGGAAGACCTCGGTCTGCAGCAAATCGAGGTCGGCGCCTACGACGTGCTGATCGCAACCAATGTGCTTCACGCTACGCGAAACATCCGTCGCACGTTGCGCAATGCCAAGGCGGCGCTGAAGGCAAATGGCGTGCTTGTGCTGAACGAAATCACGTCTCACAGCCTGTTCGCGCACCTGTCGTTCGGCCTGCTACAGGGTTGGTGGCGTTACGAAGATGAAGCCTTGCGCATCGCAGGTTCGCCAATGCTCGCAGCGCAATCGTGGCTGCGGATTCTCACAGAAGAAGGATTTTCGCCGATCGTGATGCCAGGCGGCGAAAACGCGGCGCTGGGACAGCAGGTCATCATCGCGGTGAGCGACGGACTAATCCGACAGCGTCTGTACGGCCGGCGCGCAGGGACCGCGGCCGAGGCTACGCGTAGCGACAATGCACCGGGACGATTGTCCGTGCCGATCAAATCCGAGCCGACGCTGCACGCCGCGAGCGACGAACGCGAACCCGCAACCGTCGCGAACGAGCTGGTTGTCAAAGTCCACAATGGCGTGCGCGGCGCGATCGCGAAGTACCTGCACCTGACCCCCGCCGATATTGATCCGGACGCGGGGTTCAAGGAACTCGGCTTTGACTCGATCAGCTTCGTCAAATTGTGCAGCGCACTGAATGAACGCTTTGGCCTTGCGCTGAGCCCCACCACGTTCTTCGAATTTCCGACCGTCGCGAAATTCATTGACTACCTTGTTCGCGAACACACTCCGACGTTGTCCCGGCGGCTGATGCCCGACGCGACACCAGTGGCCGCCGGAGAGTCCGCCGTAGCACCGAAGTCGACGGCTTATGCGGCCGGCAACAGGATTCTTCGGCAACGCACGGTGATCGCCACGCCGGATGCCGCCAGCGCAGACGGCCGCGCCCACGAGCCGATCGCTATCATCGGCGTCAGTTGTGCCTTCCCCGGCGCCGCTGATCTCGACGAATTCTGGAACGTTCTTGTTTTCGAAAAAAACTGCATCACTGAGATTCCGCCGTCTCGCTGGGACTGGAGAGCGCTGTGGGGCGACCCCTTGGTCGAGCCGAACCGGACGAACGTCAGGTGGGGCGGTTTCGTCGACGGCGTGGACGAGTTTGATTCGCTGTTCTTCGGCATATCACCGCGCGAAGCAGAATTGATGGACCCGCAGCAGAGGCTCCTGCTGACACATGCATGGAATGCGATAGAGGACGCGGGCTATTCGCCCCGTAGCCTGCGCGGCATGCGCGCAGGCGTGTTCGTCGGCACCGATGACACCGGATACGGAAGGCTGCTTGCGGAGACGGGCGTGGCAATCGAGTCGCACAGCGCGACCGGCGCGGTGTCATCCATTGGACCGGCACGCCTGAGCTTTCTGTTCGACTGGCACGGTCCGAGCGAACCGGTGGAAACCGCGTGCTCGAGTTCTCTCGTGGCGATCCAGCGAGCCGTGGAAGCACTGCGCCGCGGCGATGCAGAGCTTGCGCTTGCCGGCGGCGTCAATACGATCGTCAGTCCCTGGGCGCATATCAGTTTCAGCAAGGCCGGCATGCTGGCGGGCGACGGCCGCTGCAAGGCGTTCTCCAGCGAGGCCGACGGCTACGTGCGCGCCGAAGGGGTCGGAGTCCTGCTCCTGAAAAAGCTGACGGCGGCCGAACGCGATGGCGATCACGTCTACGCGCTGATCAAAGGGTGCGGAATCAATCATGGCGGAAGGTCAGGTTCGCTGACCGCGCCTAACCCGCGGGCGCAGGCCGACGTCGTGAAGACCGCACTGCTGGATGCGGGAGTCAGGCCCGGCGAAATTACCTATATCGAGGCACATGGCACCGGAACGGCACTTGGTGATCCGATCGAGATCCATGCCCTCAAGACCGCTTTCAAGGAGTTGAGCGAAGGATCGGCTGCCCTTGGGCAGACTGCCTGCGGAATTGGCACGGTCAAGACGAATATCGGCCATGCCGAGCTGGCGGCTGGCGTCGCGGGGGTGATCAAGGTCGTGCTGCAGATCAGGCACAGAATGCTGGTGAGAAGCCTGCATTTCGACGCGATCAATCCACATATCCAGCTCGACGGCAGTCCGTTCTACATCGTTGACGAGCGTAGACCGTGGCTCGCCGGAATGGATGGATCTGGCAACGAACTGCCTCGCACGGCAGGCGTCAGCTCGTTCGGCTTCGGCGGCGTGAACGCGCATGTGATCGTGCAGGAATACCGTGGTTCTGTGCAGCATCGTCGCCAGGGGCTCGTCGGCGCGTCCACATCTGCCATGATCCTGCTGTCAGCCAGGAGTGTGAGCGCACTCAATGCGCGGTCACGGCAGCTGCTGCGGCATATCGATGTGCAGAGTTACACGGACCAGGATCTCGATGCGATCGCCTACACGCTTCAGGTTGGACGCGAAGCCATGGAGTGCAGGCTTGCGTTCGTCTGCGGATCGGTGGACGAGATGCGCCGCATGCTGGCGCGAACGCTGGAAGCGGATTCGATCACGGATGGCGAGATCTTGCGCGGTGAGGCGGACAAGAACCGGCAGGTGACCGCCGTCCTGAGTCACGACGACACGACCCAGGCACTCATGGAGGGTTGGCTCCGCGTCGGCCGCAGCGCCGATGTGCTGAAGCTCTGGGTAAACGGCGTGTCGGTGGATTGGCAGCGTCTGTACGAGACCGGCGCGGTTTTCGCCAGCAGGCAACGGCGCCGCCTCTCGCTACCCGGGTATCCGTTCGATCGCGTGCGGCATTGGCCGAAAGTGGCGCAAATCCAGCGCAGTGAGAGTTCCCACGGACTCTCGGGAGCGATGAAGTTCGACGGCAGCATGTTCGTACCGGCGGACCATCGGGTAAACGGCTTTGAGGTTCTTCCGGCCGTTGCCCAGCTGGAAATCGTGCGCGCATCCGCTGCGCAGAATCTCAATTCAGGCCCGGCGCAATTGCGCATGCAGCATGTTTCCTGGCTGCGGCCGGTGATAGGTGACGCGTGCCGTGCGCTTCGGATCGAGCTGGCCGGAGAGCTGCGCGACGGAGCCACGTTCCGTATCGTCAGCGAGTGCGCTGGCGCAGGCCCTGTACTGCATTCCCAAGGGCGCGTACAACGCGTCGCGGTAGCCGCGCCGCACGCTTTGGATCTGCGCGAATTGCGCGCGCGGATGCACGCCGGTGTGGTCAATGCCACGCAGTGCTACGACGCACTACGGCTGACAGGTGTGCAGCACGGCCCCGCGTATCGAGCCATCGTGGAAGTTCACCGCGGGGTGGACGAGGTGCTGGCACAGTTGCGCCGGCCGCTGGATGCCGCACAACACGCTGCGGAGGCGGCGTTTGATGCCGCGGTGCTGGACAGTGCACTACAGGCCGGGGTTGCGTTGACAGCGGGCGACGCTGCCGTGGTCGGCGCTGACGTGTCACCGGGACCGATGCTCCCGTTCGCGCTCGACGAATTTATGATGCACGCCGCCTGTCCGAGCGAGGCATGGGCATGGGTGCGTTACTCGACGCCCCCGGCTCCCGGCGACAGGATCACGATGTTGGATGTTGATATCTGCGATGGCGATGGCGCGGTCTGTGTGACATTCAGGCGTCTGTCGTTCGTTGCTGGTGAAGCGAGCGCCATTCCGTCCGCGTGGACGGAATCACCCGTAGAGCTTGGCGCAACCGTAGATGGAAAGGCCGGAGCGCCTCATTCGTTTGCTTGCACGCTTTCGAGCACGCAGTTCTTCGTCGAGGATCACGGAAACGTTCTCCCGGCAGTCGTGTCTCTGGAAATGGCCAGAGCGGCGGGTGCGGCGAGTAAAGGCGCCGAGGTCGTCGGTATGACGCAGATCCTGTGGGCTGAGCCCATTACGGTGTCGGCGGGTTCCCGGACGATGGACATTCAACTGTCCGGCGAGGTGAACGAACCTGTCTTTGAGATCGCCGCCGGCTCGCCTGGGCCGGGTGGGTCCGCGAGGCGTGTGCATGTGCGCGGCAAGCTGCTCGTTGGCAGTTCGACGAGAAGACCGACAATTGCGACCGTGAACCTCGATGAGGTGCGGTCCCGATGCGCATTCCGGATCAACGGCGACGCGTGTGGTGGGCGCCAGCTTGTGGAGGCGCATGGAATGCGTATGCGCGCGATCGAGTACCTGTTGCACAGCGAGACCGAAGCGCTGGCCCGGTTGCAATTGCCGGAGGACACAGAATCCTGCGCGGACTATATGCTGCATCCGAGCATGGCGCACGGCGCCATCATGGCGGCTGTCAGTCTCGGCGTCGCGCTTGATCGCAAGCAGAGTGCATTGCGTGTTCCCGTCACTCTGGACGCGTTGTGGATCTACGATGCGTTGCCGCCGGTTTGCCATGCGCATGTCCGCAGTCGCGACACCGAATCCGGTCCACTGCGTGTCTACGACGTCGATGTCCTCGACGACCACGGACGTTGCCTGATGGCATTTCGAGGACTGTCGTTGGCGTCGGCAGCAACGGGACCGGACGGAGGGTTGGTCCTGGCGACGCCTTTCCGGTCGCATGAACCGTTGCGCGATGAACGCGATGAACCGGTTCCTGGTCCGTCGGTTTTCGTTCTGGGTGAAGACGACCCGGCACTATGCGCTGCATTGGCCCTTTGCGTGGGGGACGATCGGATTGTCCAGCTGCCCGCGCTGCACGCGCATTCGGGTCAGGCCGCTGAAGAGGCGGCGCTCCTGCTGATCCAGGCGCTGCGGCAGTTGATGGGAGAACCGGCAAGGAACCGGCGCGGCCTGTGCGTACTGGTCGGCGATGACCAGCCTCTGCCGGTTCATGCCCCACTCGCCGGCATCCTCAGCAGCGCGCAGAAGGAATGGCCAGAGCTTGCCTGCAGGATCATTCGATTCGGGGTCGAAGAGCGGGCCGATCCGGCACGGCTGCTGGAATTGGCCCGTGCGGAGCTTCGCTCCGCACGTGGCAATGTGGAAGTCCGCTATTCCCAGGGCCGGCGCGAGGTCACCCGCTGGCGTGAGATGCAACCGGTCGATGGCATCCGCAAGCCGGGCTTCGGCTTGACCGGCGGCGTCGTGCTGATCACCGGTGGACTTGGCGCGCTGGCGCTGATCGTCGCGCGCAGCTTCAAGGGGGCGGCCAGCATCAAGCTCGTGCTGACGGGCCGCTCAGATCCCGTCGGTCACAAACGCGACGCGCTGGATGCATTGCGCCACGAGGGGCTGGACGTTTCTTACCTCCAGTGCGACGTGGCCGACGAATCACGGCTGGCTTGCGTAGTGGATCAAGTGCAGGCGATGCACGGTGGCCTTGTTGCGCTATTCCATTGTGCTGGCGTGATCCACGATGCCTACCTCGTGCAAGCGCAGCGCGATGACGTGCTGAAGGTGATGGCGCCGAAGATTCGTGGAACCGTCGCCCTTGATGAAGCGACGCAGAGACTTCCACTGCAATTGTTCGTGCTGTTCTCGTCCTTGTCCGCCGTAGCGGGAAATGCCGGCCAGGCCGCGTACGCCGGCGCCAATGCGTTCATGGATGCGTTCGCGCATGACCGCAACGAGCGCACCGAGCGTGGAGAGCGGCATGGCCTGACGGTGTCGATCAATTGGCCGTTGTGGAAAGACGGTGGCATGCCGGTCAGTGCCGCAGCGGCTGGCGCAATGCTGCAACAGGGCGGACTGAGGGCAATGGCTGCGGAATTGGGTCTGGCCGCGCTGGCTGCTGCGATTGAGTGCCGCAATGCCCAGGTTCTCGTCGCCTTTGGCGATGTCGAGACGATCCGCCGTCGCATTCTTCGGCCAGACGGCCACGTCAATACGCCTGAGCGCCGCGACGAGCAGAGCGCGAGTCGGTCAGCGACGGCCGGACCGCATGCGTTTTTCAAGAACGCAGACGACGTGGGCGATTTTGTCGAACGCGTGGTTGCAGCGCTTACGGAATCGCTGGCCCGGCTGTTGAAGATGGATGCGCACGCGTTGAACCCAGACGTGGAGTTGTCCAGGTACGGATTGGATTCGATCGCGATACTCGAATTCACGCGCATGCTGAGTCGCGAGCTGGCGCTTGAATTGAGCCCGACGGTGTTCTTCGAAAATCCGAACGTGGCCAGCCTAGGCCGTCACCTGGTGAAACATCACGCAGCGTCGTTGCGTCAGACGTTGGGCGTGGGCGCCAGATCCAGGTCGGGTCCAGCGCATTCATCGCGACTCGAGGTCGTGCCGCAGCGCTCGCGTGCGCCGATGCGCCTAGGCGCCGCCGTAGCGGCGGATCGTGATGCCGGCACGTGTGCGGAGCATGCCGCGGGGGAACCGATCGCGGTCATCGGCATGAGCGGCCGGTTTCCGGGATCTTCAAACGTAGGTGAGTTGTGGGAGCACGTCGAGGCGATGAATGATCTCGTCGGCCCTGCGCCGCTCGACCGATGGGAGGTGTGGGCACGCACCTTGGATGGCGGCGCCGGCTCCACCGCTTACCAGAGCCACGTGAGGGCCGGCGGATACATGACCGGCGTGGAATACTTCGATCCGTTGTTCTTCGGCATATCGCCACGCGAGGCCGAGATGATGGATCCGGCGCAGCGACTGTTCATCGAGTCGGCCTGGGCCTGCATCGAGGATGCGGGCTACAGGGCGAGCGCCATCGCAGGATCGCGCACCAGCGTATACGTTGGGGTGTCGACCTCCGGGTACGCCGAGCTGTGTCAGCTTCTGCGCGCGCAACGGAGCGCCGAGAGCGAGCTGTCATTCCCGTTCATGATTGCGAACCGGGTCTCCTATCTTCTCGACGTGCGAGGCCCTAGCGAAGCAATCGACACGGCATGTTCGAGCTCACTGGTCGCCATTCATCGTGCCGTTCGCAGTCTGCGTTCGGGCGAGTGTGATCTGGCCCTGGCTGGCGGCGTCAATGTCATCGCCAGCCCCGGCGTGACGATCAGTCTGAGCCTGGCAGGCATGCTCAGCGCAGACGGGCGATGCAAGACCTTCGACGAAGCCGCCGATGGTTATGGGCGTGGCGAAGGAGTCGCGGCCGTGCTTCTCAAGCCGTTGTCGAAGGCGCGTGCCGACGGGGATCACATCTACGGACTCATCCTTGGCAGTGCCGAAAATCACGGCGGCAAGGCGACATCTCCCACTGCGCCGAATGCATTGGCGCAGAAGGACGTAATTGTCGCTGCGCACACCGACGCACGCGTGGATGTACGTACTGTCGGCTACATCGAGGCGCACGGCACGGGGACACTGTTGGGCGACCCCGTCGAGCTGGGTGCGCTGGGAGCGGCGTTCTCCGAGCTGGGTACGAACCGCAGCGGCACGCGCGATCCGGGGCCGCGCTGTGCGATCGGATCGATAAAGACGAATGTCGCTCACCTTGAATCGGCATCGGGGATCGCGGGGCTCATCAAGGTGCTGATGATGATGAAGCAGCGCACGATTCCTGGGAACGTCCATCTCAGGCGGGCGAACCGGTTTCTGAAGCTGGACGATGCGTCGTTCTATCTTGCAGCCGGGACACACGCCTGGGAGGAACAGCTGGATGACAGGGGCCAGCCGATCCCGTTGCGCGCGGGAGTGAGCAGCTTCGGTGTGGGCGGCTCGAATGCCCACATTGTTCTGGAAGCGTATCGCCACGACGCCGATGCGGAGCTGGCCGTTGCTTCGGTCGATCGTCCGGCGCTAATCGTAGTCTCAGCGCGAACCGCGGAGCAGCTGCGCCAACAAATACGCCAGCTGCTGGCGGGTACGCGCGGCATGTCGGATTCGTCACTGGCAGCGATGGCCTACACACTGCAGACAGGCCGCGAGGCGATGGATCACCGGCTGGGCGTTCA
>NZ_JAVTWC010000071.1:0-8895 GCF_032229445.1 Tahibacter sp. | reverse complement strand
ACGACATCCGCCGCGGTCGAACCGCCCAACCCACGTACAGCGCTTCCCAGTCGAACCACAAACCCCTTACCCATAGCTCCAGCAGCTTCGTGTACTTGCCCTTCGCCACCCAGCCTGCCAGCGCCGAACGCAGATCCTCGTCGGCTTCGAATACCGACACCGCTTCCCTACCCTTCTTCACCTCTCCTGCATGGCAACCCGCTATGTCGACCTCGCCCGCTACGTATCGCGTCAGCTTGTCGCGCAATTCCGCCAACGTCGCCACCTGAACGCCCAGCCGGTGATCCATCGCCTCGCGGCCTGTCTGCAGTGTGTAGGCCAGGCTATGGAGCTCGAGGTGATCGCCATCGTCCACTGCCGACAACAGTTGCCGCGCCTGTACCGCCAACCGTTCTCTGCACTTCGCCGACAGCACGACGATGGCCGGTTCACTCTGCTGCAAAGACAGCGTAGGTAGCGGTCTTCGATCGGCGGCCCGCTGCTCGACGACGGCATGCGCATTGGTGCCACTGAAGCCGAACGAGCTGATGGCAGCCAGCCTCGACCCGTTGCCGTGCTCGGGCCAGGCTTTGAGCTGCGTATTTACATAGAAGGGACTGGCGGGGAAATCGATGTACTCGTTCGCTGCTTGCCAATTTATGCTGGGAGGCATCTGCCCCTTCTGCATGCTGAGGCAGACCTTGATCAGGCTCAGCACACCAGCCGCGGCGGCCGTATGACCGATGTTCGCCTTCAATGAACCGATGCCGCAAAACTGCTTGTTGCTGGTGAACTCCGAAAACGCCTGGCTCAGAGCGTGTGCTTCCACCGGATCGCCAAGCTTGGTCGCAGTCCCGTGTGCCTCGATGTACTGGATCGCCTCCACGTCGATGCGATGTTTTCTGTAGACCGCGCTCTCGAGATCCGCCTGTGCCATGAAACTCGGCACGGTGATGCCCGACGTTCGCCCATCCTGATTGGTGCCGCTACCGCGTATTACGCAGTAGATGTGGTCGTTGTCACGCTCGGCATCGGCGAGCCGTTTCAGCACGACGATACCAACCCCATCGCCAACGACGATGCCATCCGCCTCCCGGTCGAACGGACGGCAGCGGCCGGTTGGCGAGAGCATCCCGGCGTTGTACATGGACAGGAACGATCCCGGGTGGTTGAACACCGCCACTCCGCCGGCCAATGCGAGATCGATGTCGCCCGACTTCAGCTTCTGGCAGGCCAGATCAACCGCGACGAGCGACGAAGAGCACGCTGTGTTGATCGCCAGCGACGGCCCCTTGAGATCGAGAAAGTAGGACAACCTTGCCGCCAGGATGCTGTTGTCCTGGCCAAGCAACGAGAAGTGCGAGCTGTCGTGATGCACCGGAGCGGACTGCATGGCGCCCATGATCACGCCAACCTGACGACCCGCGAGCGAATCCGGCGCATACCCTGCATCCTCGATGGCGTGATAGCACTCCTCCAGCGCGATGCCCTGCACGACATCCATGAACTGCGCTTCCGCCGGGGAAATGTTGAAGAACGCTGCATCGAAACAACCCGCGTCAGCAAGAGCGCCTCGGCAGATTCGCGCGGCTACCGAATTGCTTCCAAACACCTCCAGCCACGACGGATCACGTACCTCGCTGATGCAATCCTGCGCGTTCGCCACCAGGTACCAGAACTCACGCTGAGTATTCGCTCCCGCGCAACGGCAGGACAAACCGATGATTGCGATATCGTCTTCGTGACGGACCAGCGGCACTACGCCGTTATCAACGCCAGCAGCCGATGAGGCAGGACGCCCGACCCGTGGCTCCGCACGTGCCAGCGCCAGCATTGGAGCCGTAGCCCCACTCACCGCCGGGGCAGGCGCGGATGCCACCGGCAATTTTTCTTCGCGCCGGCTCCCCACATAGTCTGCCAACGCTGAAAGGTTGCCGAACTCGAAAATAGCGCTCGTAGGCAAGCGCAAGTCAAAGCGCGCGTTGATCGCTTCCAGCAGCTCCACGGCATTGATCGAATCAATGCCAAGTTCCTGAAAACCGGTCTTCCCGGAAAAGTCGCCCTCGCGCAGCTGCAGGACGCTGCAGGCGATGCACTTGAGCTCGTGCAGGACGTCGCTGCTGGTTTCCCGACGATCCGTCTGTCCGCGCGACGCGTGAGGTGCTGGCCGACTACGGACCAGCGGTGCTTCGCCCTCGGCAACAGGCAGCGCAGAGGCCACCGCGCTCGTCGCGGCGGCAGGCGCGAATGCTGCGGACAACGGTATTCCAGGCCGGCTTCCCATATAGTTTGCCAACCCTTCGAGGTTGCCGAACTCGAAAATGGCGCTGGTGGGCAAGCGCAGGTCAAAGCGAGCGTTGATCGCTTCCAGCAGCTCCACGGCATTGATCGAATCGATGCCGAGTTCCTGAAAACGGGTCTTTCCGGAAAAGTCATCCATGCGCAGCTGCAGGATGCTGCAGGCGATGCACTTCAGCTCATGCAAGACGTCGATGCCGATTTCCTGGCGATCCGCCGGCCTTGTGCACGACGCGTCGACCGGAGACACGATGCGTGGGTGTGCGAAAGATCCGGACCCCGCGGAGACGCCGAGCAGGCGTTCGACAGCGCTTTGCCGGCCCGCCATGACCACATGCTGCGCGCGCGGCTGAGACAACAGGCGCTCCAGCAGATCGAGCCCTTCCTCGATCCCCAAGGCACGCTGCCCGGTGGTCTGGAGATAGCGGTCGAGAAACTGCCCGGCTCGCTGCGTCATGCCAGCCGCGTCCCACACAGGCCAGTGCACTACCAGAGTCCGGGTAACGTTCGGCTGCGCCGAGCGCCAGTTGCAGTAAGCCGACTGGAAGCGGTTTGCGACAGCGTAGTCACAGGACCCGAAGTCGCCGAGGATCGCAGCCGTAGACGAGAAGCAGCAGATGAAGTCGAGCAACTCGTTGCGCAGTGCGTCCGTCAGCGCCAGCGAACCACGCACTTTCGCCGCCAGTACCGCCTCGAAGCTGGCGGTATCATTGTCCAGCAACGAGCAGGGGTTCTCGATACCGGCTGTATGGAAAACACCTGCCAGAGGACCAAAGTAGGAGTTGATCGCATCAACCGCATCGCGCGTTGCGCCGTGATCACTGATGTCTACCGCCAGATAGCGCACCCGCGCCCCCAGCTCCTGTAGCTGGCAAAGCTTGGCGTGCCCCTGCTCGTCCAGCGCAGAGCGACCGGACAAAACGAGGCTTGCATTTTCCAATCGTGCCAGACGCCGGGCGACCTGGTATCCGAGTCCGCCCAACCCGCCGACGACCCAATAGGTGCCGCCACTTTTCAGCACGCGGGCGCCGTGCTGCAGCTCGACGGATCGAACGCGCAGCACATGTCGGACACCGTTGCGATAGTCGACGCTCTCTGTCGGTTGGCACTGCAGTTCCGAATGCAGCCTGTCAGCCCATGCCGCCATATCGACGGTCTGAGGCAGCCGTGTCACGGATTCGCAGATGACCGCGACTCGGGTCCGCGGCAACGACCGGCCGGCAGAGCGTTCGAAGCCGATCCAGGATTGCGCATGGCAGGTGGCGAGTCCTTCCTCGGGCTGCGCCGCAAGGAGGACGGCACTACAGCCGTAGTCGGCCGACCCTATCGCCTGCAGCAGGTGCAAGATGATCGCGCTCTCTTCGACGAGACCAGGTCTTTCCAGCGGCCAGAGGTAGAAGACCGCATCAATCGCGCCATGCCGCTGCTCAGTACGCGCAAACACTGACTCCAGGCTCTGCCGGCTCGTGTCGGCGACCCACTCACAAGGCGGATCGGAATCTGTCTGCAGCGGCGTACCGAGCGAGACGAAAATCACCTGCGTGGTTGGCGCGGCGCGCTGCAGGGACTGCCTGACGGAATGCTGGTGATCCGGATCGTCGAGGAAGCACACGATGGTACGCGGTTGTCGCGTGAGCGTCGGTGCGGCAAGCGCCGGCACCCAGGTCTCTTCGAACGTCCACAGATCCTGCCGATCTTCGCCCGATGCCGCATGCACGGTCGGCGCAGTCGATGCAGCGACCGCGATGGCGGGCTCGAATGCATCAGCCGCGCTGGCGCGGGTCAGGTGAGTGCGTATTCCGGATTTGCGCATCTGATCGAGTGCGTCCGGGTATCGAACCTTCGCCTGCCAGGCGGATACATTGAGCGCCAGGCATTCCTCGCGCGTCAGCGCCGCCTCTTTCCTGATCTTGAAAAGGCAGTAGCTGATCCAGCCTCTGACCAAAGCCATGGACTGGTTCGCGTATACGCGAAACTGGTCGCGCACGACCTGGGGCATCCCCACGGTATTGGCTTCGAAATCCGGATCGTGGGTGTAATTTGCAATCTGCGGAGAAACGTCGATCACTTCGTCGAGGACCAGGCCGCAAGTCGCCAGGATATCCATGAAATCACGGATCGTCGGAATGCTGACTTCGACGCTTTTGTCCTCGATCGCTCCTCGCAGATTGACCACGAAATCGGCCATGAGCAGCCGTCCGCCCGACTGGAGCGCTGCAGAAATGTTCTGGAACAACGCACGCTTTTCGTGGATGTGACAGGTCACCTCGACGGCGATGGCGAGGTCGTATTTCTCCGGGAAAGGGTCCGTTGCGCTGTTCTTGTTGAAGATTCGCACTCGTTCCGAAAGACCGAGCGCCGCAATGCGCTTGCTTCCGAGAATCGCCTGCTCCCTGGTGATTGTGAATCCATCGGCGCGCAGATGATCGTAGAATCCAGCCAGCTGGATCAGATCCGTGCCGTGCCCGCAGCCGATGTCGAGCACGCGCCGTATTCGCGCGAAGGGCTCCTGGTAGAAGAGAACGCTGCGCATCTGGCGCTGCCGTTCCTTTAAGTACTCGACCTCCTGCGGATAACTCGCAGGACTCAGCAGCACCCGGGTCATCGAAAACGATGGAATTCTTTCTTCGAACGGACAGAACGTCAGAAATTCCTCGTCGAAGCTCTCGTCGAAGTTTTCGGTGACCGAGGCATAGAACTCGGCGGCCTTGTTCGGAATGGGATTGGTGCCGGCGGGCTCTGCCCGCATTTCTCCCCAGCAACGCCGCTTTTCGAAGGGATATGTCGGCAGGCTGACGCGCGTGAACTGGCCAGTGGCAAACAGTTCCGCGTATTCCAGATCGCAGCCGATCGAGTAGAACCTCGCAAGCGTGTTCAAGCTCGCACGATAGTCACTGGCTGCCTGATGGATGCAATCTGCGAGGCAACGGACTCCCTCCTCGCGTGCCGTGCCGTGATCAAGGTCGGCGTCAACTTCTGCAGCGTGGACGTCTGCTGCATTTCCGGTTGCCAGCCACTCGCGCAATGACGACACCACGTCCCCCAACGTCCGGGCGACGCAGGCAAGCCGATGGTGGAGGTGTCTTCGCCCGACCATCAGCGTATACGCGACGTTTCCGCACTCGGCCTCCGGGTGGGTTTCAAGGAAGCGAAGATACTTTTCGACAAGTTCCCGAAGCTGCGCGCGTGTGCGCGCGGAAATTGCCAGCAGATACGCGGAATGCGCCACATGCGTGCGCGGTTTCACGGGCGCTTCCTCGATCACGAGGTGAGCATTCGTCCCGCTGAAACCGAACGAGCTGACCAGTGCCGCCCGCCGGGCTCCCGCCTGCGCCGGCCATTGGCGCAAACCGGCATTGACGAAGAACGGGCTGCTGTCGAGGTCGATGTGCGCGTTGGCCGTGTGGAAATGCAGCGACGGCGGAATCTGCGCGTGCTTGAGCGACAGCAGCACCTTGTGGACACTGGCGATACCGGCAGCCGTGATCGCATGACCGATGTTGGTCTTGATCGAACCGAGCGCACAGAACTGCTGCCTGGACGTGGCCGACCTGAACGCGTTGGTAAGCGCTCGCCATTCGATGGGATCGCCGAGCTTGGTGCCGGTTCCGTGCGCCTCGGCCAACCCGATGTCTTCCGGGTTGATCCGGAAGTCGCTGTACACGCTACGCTCGAGCCGTTCCTGCGAAAGCGAACTGGGCGCGGTTATTCCATTTGTGGCGCCATCCTGATTGATGCCGCTGCCGCGAATGGTTGCGTAGATGTGGTCGCGATCGGCGAGCGCATCGCTCAGTCGCTTGAGCACAATCACACCTACGCCCTCGCCTGGCACGAAACCGTTCGCACGGTCGTCGAACGCGTGGCAGCGCCCTTGCGGCGACAACATTCCGGCGCGCGCCGCCATACGATAGAACCGAGGCGTGCATTGCACATATACACCGCCGGCGATGGCAAGTTCTGTTTCGCCGCGCCAGAGCCCCTGGCAGGCCAGATGCACTGCAACGAGCGAACTGGAACAGGCGGTATCAATCGCGATCGCCGGGCCCTGCAGATTGAGGTGATATGAAATCCGCGCGGGAATGACCGACCCGGCATTACCCCAGAACGCGTGCGCCGGCACGGTGTCGTCGAACAGCTGCAGATAATCGCCTGTGCCGCATCCGACGTACACACCGCAGCGCGTGCCTTCGACGCCGGCGCCCGCATATCCCGCGTCCTCCAGACCCTTCCATGCCTCCTGCAGCAGAAGCCGTTGCTGCGGGTCCATGTACGCGGCTTCCATCCCGGATATGCCGAAGAACACAGGGTCGAACTCGTCGATGCCGCCGAGAAACCCGCCTCGGCGGCACATGTTCTGTCCGTCCGGCGGAAGATCCCAACGGCTTACTTCTTCTGTCAGATCGCGCCCAGCGGCCAGGTGCTGCCACAGCTCGTCGAGCGATTCCGACTGCGGATAGCGTCCGCTCATTCCGATGACCGCGATCGCTTCCGGCGGGCCCGCCTCGTCGACGACCGCGGGTTCGTCCGGAACGACGACGGGTTCGTCTGGAGTGATCTCTGGCGCGGAATCCTGTCCTGTCGCCACCCGTGCGGCGCGCTGCCGACGGACACCGGAATGCGCTTTGGAGCGTCCCGCCACATCGTCGAGTAGGACCTGCGCGCTGCCTGTGCCGCCGGATTCCGCGGATATGGCGCTGGCGACGGGGCGGTGACCCTCAAGGATATGGGAGACGAGCTTGTTTATGGTCGGATAGTCGAACAGCGTCGTCGTATGCAACCGAATGGACAGCGCCCTGTTGATGGCTTCAACAGTTCGCACGCCACTGATGGAATCGAAACCGTAATCCGCAAACGACCCGTCAGCATCGAACTCCTTCGTGTCGATGCTCAGGGCATCGGACAGTTGTTGGACGACCGTGCTTCGTACATGCCCGCTGATATCGCCGGAGGCTGTATTCGCGTCTGGCGTGGGGGCCGGAGTGGCAGCTTCCGGCTGACCGCTGACTACTCCGGGATCGGACCGGCGCCCGCGCGCAATGGCCGTTGTCTGCGCGCGCGTTCCTCGGTCTTGCCGCACCTGTCCGTCGCTCTCGGCGACAATGATGTGTTGTCCAAGTGCGCTCGATCGATGCGTCGGAAGCAGGACTTTCGAATATCCCTCGCTCTCCAGGATTCTTTTCCAGCTCGCCGCGGTCAGCGCCGGAGTTCCGGTTATGCGCTCGTTCTCGTCCTCGTAACGCCACCAGCCTTCGAGAAGTCCGAAGGTCAGATGACTGAATATACTGTGGGCGGTGATCTCGTTGATCAGCAGCAACCCGTTACGTTTGAGGGTAGCTTTCGCATTGCGCACGGTCATGCGTATGTTGCGTGTTGCATGCAGCACGTTGGCCGCGATCACGACGTCGTAGGCGCCGGTCTCGATGCCTTGCGCGGCTGGCGGTTGCTCGACATCGAAGATCTGGTACGTCAGATGCGGAAATTGCGGTCCGAACGTCTTCCGTGCGTGATTCAGGAATGCCGGGGAAACATCGGTGTAGCAATAGTTCTCTAGCGACGACAGATAGGGTTGCAGGCATTCGAACACCGCAGCACTCGTGCCGCCGGTGCCCGCTCCGACCTCAAGTATCCTCAGCTTTGTATCAGCACGATGCTTGAGCCTCGCCTTCACGTAGGCGAGCAGCGTGGATGCCAGCGCCGAGTTGAAATAGTCGGCAGTAGGATTGTTTCGATACAGCCCTTGCACGAGCGCCATCGACGACTCGGGAAACAGGACGTCCGTTGCGCGCGTCCGGCCGGAGAGGATCGCAGGTAGCGCGTGCAAGGTAGCGTCGAGCAGCGTCAGCTGCGCTTTGAACGCGGAATTGGCCTGCAACCGGATCTTCGTGGCTTCCCATTCGCGCCAGATGGCCTTTTCGTCTTGCGTGGAGCCCTCGGCGAATTCATACGTGTCGTCGGTCTGCACAAGAAGGCCGTTCAGCACGAGTGTCCGTAAGCTTTCGTTCGTCCACCGCGTGTACGTCGCTGGCATTGCAACGTCACTTTGCCACTTTGCGATGGCTTCGTGCGTAATCCTCGTCGTCGGCGAACCGATCGACACGCGCAGTTGCTCGCGAAGTATCAGCAGTGAAACAGCGTCAATCTTGTCGTTCATTGCTACTGCCTTTCAATCTCGGGTATTCGCGGCCACGCCTTGTCCGGATCCTTGCAGGCTGCTGTAGGACAGCCTGCGGGTTGTCAGCATGAAGTTGGCGCAGCGAAGCGGGTGCTAATTTCGCGTTATCTGTCGGAAGCGTATCCGCAGATAGGCCAGAACCACGACCTAAAGCACGGCCAGACCGAGTGGGCTGTTATTGATTTGTCCGTTACGGGCCACTGGGTAACCTCTGAATAGGGGCGGAATTTGGATTTGTGTTGTGCAGATCGGGGAGGAGACGCAGGAGCTGCGAGGGCTGGCTGAGCAATTGCCTGGGGATGGTCTGAACATGTCCTGGCACTGCCGCTCGTCTCCTCAGCACCCGATCTCCACAACCCCGCCGAACGCCTGCTACGCAGGCATTTGGCCGGTCCGGCCCGTTGGGCGTTCAGAGTGATCAGAACCTGCGGTTCTGAGCGATCACT
>NZ_JAVTWC010000070.1:0-57789 GCF_032229445.1 Tahibacter sp. | reverse complement strand
TGCCTGCTGCGCAGGCATTTGGCCGCCCCCTTGACTCAAGGGGGCTCCGGAATCAGAAGCAGATATCGGCATGTTCAGAGATTTCCTGGCGCGCTCGACAGCAGAAAGCTCGCGAACAGCGCGGCGGCCCGCATCGACAGCTAAGGGCCGCGCCCCAGCGGCCTGTGTCCATTGCCTGCGCGCGGCGCCGTTCGCTTGAACCGCCCCGTCCTGCCACGGCGGCGATTCCTGCTGCAGGCGTCTTCGCTGGCGTCGCTGTCGCTGCCGGGCTGTTTCGTGCGGCGCCCGGCGGATCGCTTCGACGCGGTGGTCGCACACGGCGATGCCGCGCCCGACGGGCGTCGCTATGACAGCCTCGCCGCGGCGATCGCGGCAGCGCCATCGCTGGGGGCGCGGCCGTTCCGTATCGCGATCGGCGTGGGCGTATGGAATGAAAAGCTCGTCGTCGACAAGCCGAATGTGCATCTGATCGGTGCGCAGCGCGAGCGTTGCCGTATCGGTTCGGATCGCGCCGCCGGTCATCGCCGCGACGATGGTGAGCCCTGGGGCACCTGGGGCTGCGCCAGCGTGATCGTGCGGGCCGGCGGTTTTCGCGCACGTTCGCTGACGTTCGAGAACCGCTTCGACTATCGCGCGCATCTGGAAAAGCCGGTATTGGAAACCGTCGGCGCCAACGGCGCCCAGGCCGTTGCGCTGATGCTGGATACGGGCTCCGACCGCGTCGTGCTCGAAGACTGCGACATCGACGGACACCAGGACACCTTGTTCGCCGAGGCCGGCCGCACCTGGCTGCGCCGTTGCCGCGTGCGCGGCAGTGTGGACTTCATCTTCGGTGCGGGCGAGTGCGTACTCGACGACTGCGAAATCGTGTCGCGCTTCCGGCCGGGCAAGGAGCGTCAGGGATACCTGACCGCGCCCTCGACGCCGGCGACGCAGTCCGTCGGCCTGCTGCTGCGCCGCTGCAACCTCTCGCGCGAGGCCGAGGTGCCCGCGGCCAGCGTTGCCTTAGGCCGGCCTTGGCGCCCTACACGCACGTTTGCCGACGGCCGCTACGGCGACCCTGCCGTAAGCGGTAGCGCCGCGTTCATCGACTGCTGGATGGATGCGCACATCGACGCGCGCTGGGATGCGATGAACTACACCGCGCGCGACGGCAGCCGCGTCGCCTTCGAACCCGGCGACGCGCGGTTCGGCGAAGCCGGCAGCCGCGGCCCCGGCGCGCGGGTCAGCGAACGGCGGCCGCTGCTCGATCCGCAGACGGTGCAGCAGTTGCGGCGATATCGGCCGTTCCGGTAGGCCAGGCCGCGCGCGCCTGACGTGCGCGCGACAAACCGGAAGCCGCCAACCGCGCGAGTTGCCGGCTGGCGAAACACGTATGCCGCTATGCTGACGCGGTTTTCGCCAACGACGTTCCAGGCGAGTCCGCGAGCGTGACGGGAAACTTCACTTCGGCCTGCGCTTGGCCGGAAACCCTGCTTTCGGCAACAGCGTCTCCATATCCCACTCGCTTTCGTCGAATGCGCGATAGGTAGCGCCATCGGTGGGGTAGCCGCCGACCTCGTCCTCGCTGTCGATGATCTTGCCGCGGCCTTCGACCGTGTCGGCGACGATGCGCGCGTCGATGCTGTCGCGGTCCCAGGGGCGCGCGCCGGCGTCTTCGAGCACGGCGTCCTGCACGGCGCTGGCCGGCAACGGCGTCACGCCGTGGGGCAGGGCGGGTGCACTCTTACGCATTGTCCATTTTGCCGGCGTTGTCGTATAGCGGCCGAGTTCGGGCAGTGGCCGGCCGAGGCGGTCGACGGCGATGTTGTCGTGCAGATACAGGTCCACGTCGCCGGAGCCGCCGAGCATGAACAGCGCGACGTCCGCTGGCGTCGACGGCCCGGCGCGCAGCACGTTGCCGATCAGGCCGAGCGCACCGATCTGGCGCGCGTGGTCGCCCCATTCTTCCTGGATGAGGTTGTAGTGCACGGCACGCGGGCCCGGGTCGTAGATCAGGTTGTTGACCATGAGGCCGCGCGCGCCGCCCTTGAACAGCGCACTGCGCTCGTGGTTGTGCGCGTAGAGATTGCTGACGATCAGGATGTCGCTGACGTTGTCGTGGATCAGCGAGCCCTTGGAATGCTCGCCCTTGGCGTGCGTCGAATGAGCCAGGCCCTCGGCGATGATGTTGTGGCTGAAGGTGATGCGGTGCGAAACCGCGTCGCGCCAGGCGTCGGGCGTGTCGCCGACGAAGCGCGCGCCCGAGGCGGAGAGGTTTTCGTCGGTCGCCCAGGTCAGGCTGCAGTGGTCGACGATGATGTCGCGCGCGCCGGTCAGCGTCGACAGCGCATCGACGTCCCAGCGGCCGCCCTTGTGCACGCCGGCCTCGCCCGGACGGATGCGGATATGGCGCACCACCACGTCGTGGGTTGCGATATCGATGCCGCCGCGGATCAGCGTGATGCCCGGCGACGGCGCGGTCTGGCCGGCGACGGTGAGGAACGGTTCGCGGATGACGACTTCGCTGCGATTGAGGTCGATCACGCCGCCGACCTCGAACACGACGATGCGCGGCCCTGGGGTGTTGAGTGCTTCGACGAGCGAGCCGGGGCCGCTGGCCTTGAGCGTGGTGACACGTAGAACTTTGCCGCCGCGGCCGCCCGGCGTCTGTGCGGCCCAGCCCTGAGCACCGGGAAATGCGGTGGCGGCCACGGCAGAGCCGAGCATCGACGAGAACAGCAACGCCAGGAGAACGAGGTAGCGAAGCAAGGCCGGTCGGCCGATGGCAACAACGGGGCGGGGCGCCTGCATCACGGGTCTGATCTCCTGGGGGCATAGCAGATTGAACCCGAAACGCGCGTCCCGGGCACCGGTGCATTGTAAATGACACCGGTTTCCTTTATACAAGCCCCACGCTGCCGCCGGCCCGGTCGGCAGGCGCGAGCGGGGTTTCCGGAGCGTTCCCGAAATGAGGTCAGGCATGAGCACAGCGCTGCCCGTCAGCGACAATCCCGCGGAAGCCGTCGCCGACGAGCTGGTCGCCGCGCGTCTCGCGGCGCGGCCGTTGGCGCGTTTTCCGGGCGTGCTGCCGGCGGACCTGGCCGAGGCCTACCGGTGTCAGGACGCTGTTATCGCGCGCTGGCCAACCCCGGTCGCCGGCTGGAAGGTCGGCTATATCGCGCCGGAGCGGCGAGAGCCGCAGGGCGATCCACGCCTGGTCGGCCCTATCTTTGCCGGCAACATCCGTCCGCTCGACGGCGCCGAAGGCGAGTTCGCCGTGATTGCCGGCGGATTCGCCGCGGTCGAGGCGGAGTTCATGTTCCGGCTGGCGCGCGACATCCCGGCGCAGGTGCACGACTGGACTCCCGAGGAGGCCGCGCGAGAAGTCGCGGCGCTGCATGTCGGGATCGAACTCGCCGGCAGCCCGCTGGCCGACATCAACGTGCTCGGTCCCTGCGCGGTCGTCGCCGATTGCGGCAACAACGCGGGCTTGCTGCTGGGGCCGGCGATTGCGAACTGGCAGGATGTCGCGATGGACGACCTGCGCTGCAGTACCTGGATCGATGGCCAGCTGGCAGGGCGCGGCGGCGCCGCGACCCTGGCCGGCGGTCCGCTTGCCGCGCTGGCCTTCGCGCTGTCGCGCAATGCGCGCTGCGGCCGCACGATGCGCGCCGGCGAGTGGATCACGACCGGTGCCGCGACCGGTATCCACGACATCGTCGCCGGCCAGCACGCGGTCGTCGATTTCGGCGCCTACGGCCGCCTGCGTTGTCGCGCCGTGCCGGCGCGCGCCCACGGGGGCGGCGCATGAAGACGCGACGTCAGTTCCTCGGCGCGGCCGCCGCGGTCCTCGGTGCGGCGGCGACGGGCCTGCGCGCGGCGCCGGTGTCGCGCATCGAACTCGCCGCGACCGACGTGCACGTACGCGGCTATCCCACGGTGGAAGCGCTGCGCTGGATCGGCGAGACGCTGGAACGCGAGACAGAAGGCCGCGTCGGTGTGCGTCTTTATCATTCCGGCCAGCTCGGCCGCGAGTCCGACCTGATCGACCTGGCCCGCTTCGGCGCGATCGACATCGCGCGCGTCAACATGGCGGCGCTGAACAACCCGTTCCCGGCGACGCGCATCCTGTGCCTGCCGTACGTGTTCGACGATACCGCGCACATGCGTCGCTCGCTCGACGGCGCGATCGGCAAGGAGATTCTTTCCAAATTTGCACAACGCGATCTCGTCGGTCTCGCGTTCTACGATTCCGGTGCGCGCTGCATCTACAACAACAAGCGGTCCATCGTCGCGCCGCAGGATCTGCGCGGCCTCAAGATCCGCGTGCCGCCGTCGGACATTTTCATGCACCTGATCCGCGCGCTCGGCGCGAACCCGACGCCGCTGCCTTACGGCGAAGTCTATTCGGCGCTGCAGACCCACCTGATCGACGGCGCCGAAAACAACTGGCAGAGCTTCCACACCACGCGTCAGTTCGAGGCGGCGCAGTACTGGTCCTACAGCGGCCATTCGTACTCGCCGGAAGCGCTGCTGATGTCGCGCCGGCGTTTCGATCTGCTGCGGCCTGACGATCGTGAGCGGCTGCTCGACATCGCGCAGCGCTCGGTCGGGTACATGCGCTCGCTGTGGGACGAATCCGAGAAGGCGTCGCGCGACTACGTGCTGGCGCGCGGGGTGCAGGCGAACGACGTCGACCGCGCCGCGTTCGAGCGCGCCGCGGCACCAGTCGTCGCGCGCTATCGCGAGGACGCGGCCGTGGACCGATATTTCCGCGGCATACGCGAACTTTCGGGCAAGGCCTGAGCGCGGCGGCGTACACACGACAGAACAAGTGGCGACCACGCCGCAGGCGTCACCGATGGGAGGAACGATGCAAGTCAGCGAAACCGGGAACTGGTCATCGATGACGGGTGTGCTGCAGCGCTGCGCACGCCTGGCGCTGCTCGTCGCAGGGACCGCGCTCGTCAGCCTGGCCGCAGTCCAGGCCTGGCAGGTGATCGCGCGCTACCTGCTGAACGATTCGCCGGGCTGGACCGAACCGCTCGCGCTGCTGCTGCTCAATACCGCGATGAGCCTGGGTGCCGCCGCCGCGGTTCACCAGCGCGCGCATTTCGGCTTTCCGCTGCTGGTGCACCTGTCGCCGCCACGATTGCGGCGCGTGCTAGAAGCGTTCTCGTCGCTCGTCGTGCTGGCCCTGGGTTCGGTGCTCGCGATCGGCGGCGTGACCTTGCTGTTCGACGGTTGGGGTGTGCGCATGGCCGGCACAGTGCTGCCGCAGGGGCTGATGTTCCTGCCGCTGACGCTCGGCGGCACGCTGATGGCGCTGTTCGCGCTGGCCGAACTGGTGACGCCGCGCAGTCCTGCAGCGGAGCCGCGCTGATGGCCGCGACCCTGCTGTTCGGCTGTTTCATGGTGTTGCTGCTGACCGGCGTGCCGGTCGCGTTCGCGCTGCTCGGCGCATCGCTGACGACGCTCCTGTACGTGGGCATGCCGGCGCTCGTGCTGGTACAGCAGACGGTGTCCGGCGCGAGTGCCGCCTCGCTGATCGCGATTCCGTTGTTCATCTTTGCCGGCGAAATCATGCTGCGCGGCGGTATTTCCGAACGCCTGATCGCGCTCGCCAGTTCGCTGGTCGGCCATCTGCGCGGCGGGCTCGGACAGGTCAGCGTGCTGTCGTCGCTGTTTTTCGGCGGCGTGTCGGGCTCGGCCATTGCCGACGTGTCGGCGATCGGCGGCGCGATGATTCCGCAGATGGTGCAGCGCGGTTTCGACCGCGACTTTGCCGTCAACGTGACCATGACTGCGGCCCTGGTCGCCCTGCTGGTTCCGCCGTCGCACAATCTCATTTTGTACTCGGCCGCAGCCGGTGGCGGCATCTCGATTGCCGACCTGTTCGCCGCGGGCGTGATTCCGGCGTTGCTGCTGACCGCGACCGTGATGCTGACCGCCTGGATCATTGCGCGCCGCCGCGGCTACGCCGTGGAGGCGTTTCCGGGCTTCGGCGCGGTGCTGCGCCGCCTCGTCGCGGCTCTGCCGGGTCTGCTGCTGGTCGCCCTGATCTTCGTCGGCATCCGCGCCGGCGTGTTCACCGCGGTGGAAAGTGCGGCGATTGCCGTGTGTTACGCGCTGCTCGTTACCAGCCTGCTGTACCGCCAGGTCTCGCGCAGCGACTTCGTCGCGACCATGGTCCACGCCGCGCGCACGACCGGCATGATCCTGTTCGTGATCGCCTCGGCCGCGTGCTTCGGCTGGCTGCTGGCCTACCTGCAGCTGCCGGCGGCGGCGGTGGAACTGCTGACCGGCCTCGACGTGAGCCGCCATCTGTTGCTGTTGCTGATGATCCTGATGCTGCTCGCGCTGGGCACCTTCATGGACCTCGCCCCGCTGATCATCATCTGCACGCCGATCTTCCTGCCCGCGGCCAAGGCCATCGGCGTGGATCCGGTGCATTTCGGCGTGATCCTGATCCTCAAGGGCGGCATCGGCCTGATCACGCCGCCACTGGGTTCGGTGCTGTTCGTCGGCACGGCGATCGGCAAGATCACCATCGGAGAGGCGCTGCGCACGATCTGGCCGTTCTACCTGGCCGCGTTGGCGGTACTGCTGATCGTGGCGTTCGTGCCCGAATTGTCGCTGTGGCTGCCGCGGGTGCTGAAGTAAGGCGCAGCGAGCCAGGGCGGCGCACGACGGCGGCGCGGACTTGCCCGGATTTCTCACCCCCCTTCTACTGCGGCCGCCGATACGCTCGCCCTGGCGCGCGCTGCTCCCTCGTGTCGGCTCGACGTAGCGTCGACTACGCCTTCGCCGTCAATGAAGTACGCGGCGCGCGTCAGGACGGCATCCCGACGGCCTCGCTACGAAGCGGCGTGAGAAATCCGGGCTAGAATCGTGGACGCAAGGCACTGCCCGGACGGATCCGCATGACCCGACGCTCCCGCGACGCGAGCAATGACACGGCCGCCACCCTCAGCGGCGGTGGAACCATCAACGACATCGCACGCCTGGCCGGCGTATCGAAGAAAACGGTCTCGCGCGTGATCAACCGTTCGCCGCTGGTGCAGCAGGAGACGCGCGAGAAGATCGAGGCGCTGATCCGCGAAGTCGGCTACGTGCCCGATCCGATGGCGCGAGGGCTCGCGTTCCGCAAGTCCTTCCTGATCGGCATGGTCTACGACAACCCGAATGCCCAGTACATCGTCAACATGCAGGAAGGCGCACTCGCGAGCCTGCGTGGCTCGGGCTTCGAGCTTGTCGTGCATCCCTGCGACAGCAAGAGCGAGGACTACATTGCCGGGGTGCGCCACTTCGTCGTGCAGCAGCGTCTGCACGGCGTGATCCTCGTGCCGCGCGTGTCCGAGGACAGCGCGCTGGTGGAAATGCTCAATCAGGTCGGCTGCCGCTATGCGCGCATCGCCGCCGTGTCGCTCGACGAACCCGCGCGCATGATCGCGACCAATGACCGGCTCGGCGCGGTCGAGGTCGCGAACTACCTGGAATCGCTGGGCCATCGCAACATCGGCCTGATCACCGGTCCACAACGCTACCTGTCCACACGTGAGCGCGGCGCGGGTTTCCTGCAGGCGCTGTCCAGGCGCGGTATCGAACTGCCGGCGACGCACATCGTCGAAGGCGGCTATACCTTCGAATCCGGCGTCGCCTGCGCCGAGCGCCTGCTCGCGCTGGAGCCGCGACCGACTGCGATCTTCACGCTCAACGACGAGATGGCGGCCGGCGTCTACAAGGCCGCCTTCAAGATGGGCCTGTCGATACCCGACCACCTGTCCGTGGTCGGCTTCGACGATTCGCCGATGGCCTCGCGCCTGTGGCCGTCGCTGAGTTCCGTGCGGCTGCCGATCCGCGACATGGGTGCGTTCGCCGCGGCGATGCTGCTGGCGAGCGAGGGCGATGCGCGGGCAGCGCCGCTGATCGCGCCGCATCTGGTGATCCGCGAATCCTGCCAGTCGCCGCGCTGAGGCTAGCCTGGGCGGCCGGTCAGCACCGTGGCGTCCCCGCTCCTTCCACGCCTACTTCATGTCTTCCATCTGCAGGCCGTCGATCGTCGGTATCGGGTTGGTCAGGCGAACGCGCAGCGAGAGGTCCGTCCTCGAATCGGCATTTTCGAGTGCCTCCTTGAGGCTGATGCGGCCCGCGACGTAGAGCCGGTACAGCGACTCGTCGAAGGTCTGCATGCCGATGTTGACACCCTGCTTCATCGCGTCCTTGAGCTGGTCGATCTCGCCTTTCTCGATCAGGTCGGCGACGTAGGCCGTTCGCAGCAGGATTTCCACCGCGGGTACGCGCTTGGCGTCGACCCCCTTGGCCAGGCGCATCGCGATGACGGCCTGCAGGTTCAGGGACAGGTCGATCAGCAACTGGTGGCGCGCTGAATCCGGAAAGAAATTGATGATGCGGTCCAGGGTCTGGTTGGCGTTGTTGGCATGCAGCGTCGACAGGCACAGGTGGCCGGTCTCGGCGTAAGCGATCGCGTGCTTCATCGTTTCGCGGTCGCGGATTTCGCCGATCAGGATGACGTCGGGGGCCTCGCGCATCGCATTCTTCAGCGCGTTTTCGTAGGACAGCGTGTCCAGGCCGACCTCGCGCTGGTCGACGATCGACTGCCGGTGGCTGTGGATGAACTCGATCGGTTCTTCGATCGTGAGGATATGGCCGGTACGGTTGCGGTTGCGGTGGTCGATCATCGAGGCCAGCGTGGTCGACTTTCCCGAGCCGGTACTGCCGACGACGAGGATGAGTCCGCGAGGCAACATGATCAGATCTTTCAGCGTCGACGGCAGCGTCAGCTGCTCCAGCGTCGGGATGTCGCTGCTGATGTAGCGCATCGCGATGGCCACGGTATCGCGCTGCCGGTACACGTTGACGCGGAAGCGGCTCGCATCGGGCAGGGCAACGGCGAGGTTCATCTCCAGCGTCGCCTCGTATTCCTTCTGCTGTTTCTCGCTCATGATCGAGTACGCCATCGTCCGCACGTCCTCGCCCGTCAGCGGGGTCTCGCCCACATGCCGGGTTTCTCCCTCGATCTTTATAGATGGCGGCGCGCCGACACTGAAGAAGCAGTCGGAAGCCTTTTGTTTCACCATCAGCTGCATGTAGCTCGTGAGGTCATGCATCGTCGTCACTCCAGCCGGGTCATGTACGCTTCGTGCAGCGAGATCTCGTGGGCGCGCGCCAGTCCCGTCGCGTGCTCGGTCAGTGCGGTCATGCCGTCGCGCAGCGCCTGCGCCTGCAGTGCCGCTTCGTCGACGCCGGTCGTGATCAGGCTGCGCAGCGCTGGCGTCGCGACGAGGTATTCGTAGGTCATGAGGCGACCGGCAACGCCGGTGCCCGAGCAGCGTGTGCAGCCGGCGCCATGCTGGAACACTTCGTCCGGGCCGACCCCGAGCAGCACGAGCACGTGCGGGTCGACGGCCTCGACGACGCGACAGTACGGACAGTTGCGCCGGACCAGGCGTTGGGCCACGACGCCCAGCAGGGTCGCGCGCAGCAGATAGCTCGGTATTCCCATCTCGATGAGCCGGGCGATCGTCGACACAGCCGAATTCGTGTGCAGCGTCGACAGCAGCAGGTGTCCCGTCTGCGCGCTTTCGACGGCGATGCGCGCGGTTTCCTCGTCGCGGATCTCACCGACCATGATGACGTCGGGGTCGTGGCGCAGGATGTTGCGTAGCGCCTTGGCGAAGGTCATGCCGACTTCCGCGTTGATCGGTATCTGGGTGATGCCGGGGATACGGAATTCGACCGGATCCTCGACCGTGATGATGTTGAGGTTGCTGCGCATGACGGCATGCAGCGCGGCATACAGCGTCGTGCTCTTGCCCGAACCGGTAGGTCCGGTGGCGAGGATCATGCCGTTGCTGCGGTCGAGCGCGTCGACGAGATGCCGGGTATCCGTCGGCGAGAGGCCGATCTCGGTGACGTCGTTGAGGCCGATGCGCGCCAGCAGCAGGCGCAGCACGACGCTGGGACCCTCGACCGACGGCATGATGCTGATGCGGATGTCGATCGTGCGGTTGTGCTCGCGCACGTGCATCTGGCCGTCCTGCGGCAGCCGGTGTTCGGTGATGTCCATGACGCCGAGGATCTTGATGCGCCCGACGATGGCGGGCAGCAGCGTGCGCGAGAAGCGGCGGATCGGCGTCAGTTCGCCGTCGATCCGGAAAATTAGTTCCACGTCCTTCTCGCCCGGGCGGATATGGACGTCCGACGCGTGCCGGCGGATCGCTTCGAGGAGAATGCCGTCGACGAGGTGGACGACTGGCCTGGCCGACGACAGGGCCTCAAGTTCATGCCGGGCAGCGGCCGTCTCGGGCATCGCCGCTTCGAGGGCCGCAAATTCCTCGCTCTCGGCGATGAACTCGTAGCTGGCGTCGATCTTTCTGAGCAGCGAATCCTCCGCGGCGACCTCGATCTGCAGCGAACGACCCGTCAGGAACTGCAGCAACTGCACGGTTTCGATATTCGACGGTTCGGCCATGGCCACACGCAGCTGCTCGCCGTCGTAGCCCAGCGGCAGCACGCGATGGTCGCGGGCGATGCGAGCGGGAATCTCGTCGAGAATCGCCCGCGGGATTTCCTTGTCGAGCGCGGCGATGTGCAGGTTGAACCGGCGCGCCAGCGCCGTGGCGCTGCGAGCCTCGCCCGACGGGGGATCGGGCGCAGAGGACACGGGGTTGCGGACGACGGGCGGCGGCGTCACGGCCAGCCGCGCGCGGGGAGCTGGGCAGCCGTACGCACGACGTTCGCAAGCCTGGCGTCTGGCGGGCCGGAACGGCGTCGCGATGCCACCGGCGACGGCAGCGCCGGAAAGGCGCCGCCACTACCGGGGATTTCCTGGGAATCCTGGTTCATGCCGTCCGCGCGAGGGCCGCGATACGAGCCAGCATACGCTGAATCACGGTTTGGCAGCATTGTCCAGCTTGCTACCTTGTCCACTGACGGCGGGCCGCTCCAAGGCCCGATCGGCCCGGTGTGGCGGTGAAATCGGCTAGCCGCGGCGTGCGCCAGGGAATCGCGTCGCTGAGTCCGGTATCCGTCCGGGCGAGGGGAGCGAGCGCAGGCAAGGCCGCGAGTCAGCGCGAACGCGATGACGACGACGCACGGGCTATGGCGGCCCGCCACCGCCCCGGATGCAACGGGATGGCGAAGGCGAGTGTCCTTTCGCCGTCGCTCGGCGGGTGTTTTTCGCTCGCCATGACACCGGTTACCAACCGGACCGAAAAACGCTACCATCCGGCCCTGTCACGGCCCATCGCGGAGCGCGCATGTATCGCAAGACCTACCACGCCTGTCATCCCGACTCGATGCAGGGCGTCAGCAATGATCAGCTGCGCGAGCGGTTCCTGATCGGTGACCTGTTCGTCGCCGATACCGTGGTGCTGAACTACACGCACTACGAGCGATTCGTGATCGGCGGTGCTGCCCCGGTGACGCAGCCGGTGAGCTTGCCGGCGCAGACCGAGCCCGCTTCGGCGGTGGGCAAGCCCTTTCTCGAGCGTCGTGAACTCGGTGCCGTCAACGTGGGCAAGGGCACGGGCCGCATCCGTGTCGACGGGCAGAGCTATGAGCTCAAGCCGCGCGATGCGCTGTATCTGCCGATGGGCTGTGCCGAGGTCGTGTTCGAGTCGGTTTCGGCCGAGGAACCGGCCGCGTTCTACCTGGCCTCCACGCCGGCGCATGCGCGCTACGAGATCGTGCACATTTCCATCGACAGCGCCGTGCCGCTGCAGCGAGGTGCACTGGCGACGTCGAACGAGCGCACGATCTACCAGTACATCGTGCCGGCGACCTGCAAGTCCTGCCAGTTGCTGTTGGGCCTGACCCTGCTCAATACCGGCAGCGTCTGGAACACGATGCCACCGCACCTGCACGACCGGCGCAGCGAGGTGTATTTCTATTTCGATCTCGGCGCGAGCGACCGTGTCTTCCATTTCATGGGCGAGCCGGATGCGGCACGCCATCTCGTCGTCGCGAACCACGAAGCCGTGGTGTCGCCGCCGTGGTCGATCCACATGGGCTCGGGAACTGCGAACTACGGTTTCATCTGGGCCATGGGCGGGGAAAATCTCGACTACACCGACATGAACGTTCTCGATATCTGCCAGTTGAAATGAGGCGCATATGAGCGACTTGTTCGAGCTGAGCGGCCGCGTCGCGCTGGTGACGGGCGCTAACACGGGGCTGGGGCAGGGCATTGCGCTGGCGCTCGCGCAGGCCGGTGCGGACATCGCGGCGATCGGGCGCTCGGCGCCGGATGAAACCGCGGCGGCGGTGGCCGGCAGCGGCCGGCGCCTGCGCTGGATCGAGGCGGACCTGGATCGCGTCGACGGGCTCGGTGCCGCGGTGGATGCGGCGGTCGCGCAACTCGGCCGTGCCGATATCCTCGTCAACAACGCCGGCACGATCCGGCGCAACGCGGCGCTGGATTTCACCGAGGACGACTGGGACGCGGTGCTCGGCGTCAATTTGAAGACCGCGTTCTTCCTCGCCCAGGCCTTCGCGCGCCACTGCGTCGCCACAGGGCAGGGTGGCAAGATCGTCAACATCGCCTCGATGCTGTCGTTCCAGGGCGGCATCCGCGTCGCTTCGTATACTGCCAGCAAAAGTGGAATCCTCGGCCTGACCCGGCTGCTCGCCAACGAATGGGCAGCGCAGGGCATCAACGTCAACGCGATCGCGCCGGGCTATTTCGCCACGGCCAACACCACCGCTCTGCGCGCCGACGAGCAGCGCAACCGCGACATCCTCGCGCGCATCCCGGCGGCGCGCTGGGGCGAGCCCGCCGATCTCGGCGGCGCGGCAGTGTTCCTGTGCTCGCGCGCGGCGGACTACGTGCACGGCGCGGTGCTGCCGGTCGACGGCGGGTGGCTGGCGCGCTAGGCATGGGGCCACAGCGCCGACAGAGCGTGGTTCTGCGGCGGGCACTCGCGCCGATCGCGCGGGCAGGCGCTGCGTTGGGTAGGTGGTGGCGTGCGGCCGCGCCGGTCGCCGCCAGCGTGCGCATCGCCGATCGACGCAGGGCCTATAGCGGCATTGTCGTCGCGTTCGCCGTGCTCGCTTCGCTCGCATGCATCGGTACCGCTTCCGCGCAGCTGCGCCTGCCGCCGCCACTGCGCATCGTCATCGCCGGCGATTCCACCGCGAGCGAGTACGACGCCTCGCGCTGGCCGCGGCGCGGCTGGGGCCAGGAACTGCCGGGCTGGTTCGACGCGTCGGTCGAGGTGCGCAATCGTGCGCAGAGCGGGCGCAGCGCGCGCAGTTTCATCGAGCAAGGTTGGGTCTACGACGTCGCGCGCGACCTGCGCGCCGGCGACCTGCTGCTGATCCAGTTCGGTCACAACGACGAGAAGCGCGACGACCCGGCGCGGTACAACGAACCGCAGCAGGCGTTTGCGCTGTGGCTGCGGCAATACCTCACGCTGGCGCGCAACGTCGGTGCAACGCCGGTGTTGCTGACCCCGGTCGCGCGGCGGCATTTCGTGGCCGGGCATGCCCGTGACCTGCACGGCCCGTATGCGCAGGCCGTGCACGCGCTCGCAGGGCAGGAACGCGTGGCACTCGTCGATCTCGGCGGTGCCAGCCTGCGCTGGCTCGAGGGCCTCGGCGAGGACGCCTCGCGCGACTACTACCTGCACGTACCCGCACAGAACCTGCACGACAACACCCACTTCCACCAGCGCGGTGCGGCGGCGATCGCCTGTCTCGTCGTGCAGGGGCTGCGTGCGCGCGGCCTGGTCGATGCGACGCGCCTGCGCCGCGATACCGACTGCGGCATTCCGGACGACGCCGACACCGTGCGTCCCGGCGCTTCGCGTGTCGCGCGCGACGGCGACTACCGGCGCGCGCAGCCGGCGCCGCACGGTGGTGGCGGTACGACGGTCGCCTATCCGTTGTTCGATGATGTGCCGGACCTCGACCTGATCCTTCGCCGCCGCGTGCTGCCGCCCGGCGCCGGCATCGGCCTGCACCGGCATACGCACGACGAGATCTACTACGTGCTGTCGGGACAGGGACGCTACGTGCTCGACGGTGTCATCTACGAGGTCGGCGCCGGTGACGCGTTGCTCACGCGTACCGGCAGCCACCATGCGCTGCACCAGGTCGGCGAGGCCGACCTCGTGATCCTCATCAATTACCGCAAGAAATAGCGCCGAAGACTGGGGGTGGTCATGCTCAGGCTGCGGCCAGTGCACGCGGCCGGCGCGAGGCGAACCAGGCGCCGACCAGGCTTTCGAGCACGCCGAGCACGAAGACCGTCGCGGCCATCACCGCGCCCTGCAGCGGCCGGTTGAAGAAGAACGGTCGCATGGCTTCGAGTTCCTTGAGCTGGCTGTCGATCGCGGCGGCGGTCGCGCCGGAATGGCGGATCTGTTCCCCGTAGAACGCGATCATCGCCTCGGGCAGCGCATCGCCAACCGCGGTATAGAACACCCAGGTCGCGAGGCCGAACAGGACTCCCGCGACGGCCGAGACGCCGACACCGGTGGCGAGCGCCGCGCCATAGCCGATGCCGCCGTGCCGCTGCGCTTCGTGGCGCATGGCGAAGTACGTCGCGCTGAGGCAGAGCAGCATGCTCGAGTAGCCGACGATCTCCCCGACCTTCATCCACTCGGGCTTGGCCCCGAAGATGAAGAAGGGCAGAAACAGCGCAACGCTGATGAGGGCGCCGCTGATCAGGCCGTAGCGTACGAAGGTGTTCATGGTGAGGGCTCCGCGTGAAGGTGAAGCCAGCCTAAGCTGGCGCTACGCCGTGCGGCATCGCCCGGGCGGGTGATTTTCGGGTGAGTGCGGCGCGGCGGCAGGTGTGGTCGAGGTCTGCGCCCCCCGCGCGTCGCCGTGGCGTCGCGTGCCCGATTGCCGCGCAGCGGCAGGCGCGGGGGAGACTGGGCCGCACAGGTGGCAGATCCGGCAAGCGCGTTACACGCGCCGGCGCGATCATGCTCAGGCCAGCCCGCGCTCGCGCGCCGCCTTCAGCGCTTCGACGCGCCGGCCGACGCCGAGTTTGGCGTAGACATTGGCCAGATGCGTCTTGACCGTGTTCTCCGACACCGACAGCGCGCGGGCTATCTCCTTGTTGCTGAGTCCCTTGGCGAGGTGCTGCAGGACTTCGCGTTCGCGCAGGCTGAGTTCCGCCGCTGAAGGTGCGCCGTCGCCCGGGTGCGGCACCGGCAGCGGCGCACCCGCGATCGGTGGCGATGGCGCCGGGGTTTCCGCGGGAGGTGATCCGAAGGCTTCGGCTGACCGCGGCGATCCGCGCAGGGCCGCCGCAGGGCCGCCGCAGGCTTTGATGTGTCCTGACGCCGCCGCGCGAGCTGCAGGCCTACGCTCATCGCCACGATCGCGATCGCGGCGCCGACCAGTTCACGCCCCCAGCCCAGTCGCATCGGCGCCAGGGTGATCAGCCACAGGCAGGCCATCACCGCAGCGGCCAAGCCGCCGTAGCCGAGCAGCAGAACGTAGAAGGAAGGAACGCGCATGGCGGCAGGATAGCGCAGGACCGAGCACCGTCAGGCGCTCGGGAAACGGCCTGCCCGGGCGATCCCGGGCACTTCGGGAACCTTGGCGTGTTGCATCTGCACGGTCGGAGCGGGACCCCGCAGCGGCCACGGTCTCACTGCGGGTTGCCACGGCCGCGACGCACCTGCACGAGCTGCGCAAGGATGCTGACCGCGATTTCCTGCGGCGTTTCGGCCGCGACGTCGAGCCCTATCGGCGCCTGCAGGCGCTGCAACGTGTCCGTGTGTTCCTGCAGTGCTTCGATGACCTGGCGGATGCGCCGGCTGCTGCCCATCATGCCGAGGAAGGCCGGCGGACGTGCACACAGTTGGCGCAGGCTCGCGATATCGGCGCCGAAGTCGCGGTTCAGCAGCACGGCGTAGACGTCGCGCGGCGTGTCGAGCGCGTGCGTGAGTTCGGCGTAGCTGCCGCTGTAGACCCGCGCGCCGACGAACGCGGCGTCGGCCACGCAGTCCGCGCGGGTGTCGAATACCGCGATATCGAAGTCCAGCAGCCGTGCCGCTTCGCACAGCGCGGCGCCGCAGTGGCCGGCGCCGACGATCAGCAGGCGCGGATTCGGCCGCAGCGGCAGCCCTGCGTCGGGCCGTGGCAGTTCGACGCGCAACCCCGCGGCGAGTTGCGCGGCGGCGTGCTCGGCGCGGGCACGATCGGTCGCGCCGGCCCAGCAGCGCAGTTCGAGGTGCATGCGTCCGCCGCAGATGCCGGCTGCGTCGATGCCGCCGCCAAGATCGATCTCGAGCGCGACGGCCTCGTCACGCGGCGCTGCGAGCAGTGCGCGTGCGGCGGCGATCGTACGTGCCTCGGCCAGTCCGCCGCCGATGCTCGCGGCCGTGGCATCGGCGCACACCAGCATGCGCGCGCCGCGCTTGCGCGGCGTCGCGCCGAATGTCCCGATCACACTCGCGACGACGACGGCTTCGTTGCGCAGCCGCAGGGCGAGTTCGGCGAACAGGCGCTCATCCATGCGTGGACTTCCGGCGGATCGGCGTGCGGCTCCGATGCAGCGCGCGCTCAGGCGTCGACATCGAGTGCGTCGGCGACGGCCTGCGGTTGCGTGGCGCGCGCCCGTTCGATCGCCGTGAAGATCGCTTCCGGCGTGGCGGGCGAGGACAGGTGCACCGGCTGCGGCAGGCTCGCGAACGCCGCGACGGCTTCGCGCAGGGCCTCGCGCACGCTGAGCGCGAGCATCAGCGGCGGTTCGCCCACGCCCTTGCTGTTGAAGATCACCTGGGTGCTCGGCACGCGGCTGCGCCGGAACAGTTCGACGCGGAAATCGCGTGGCACTTCGCCAAGGGTCGGGATCTTGTAGGTGCTCGGTGCATCGGTCAGCAGGCGGCCCTGGTCGTTCCAGCGCAATTCCTCGCAGGTCAGCCAGCCCAGGCCCTGCACGAAGCCGCCCTCGATCTGGCCGCGGTCGATGGCCTCGGCCAGCGAATCGCCGACATCATGCAGCAGGTCCACGCGACGCAGCGTGTGCACACCGGTAAAACCGCAGACTTCCACTTCCGACACGGCCGCGCCGAACGCAAAGTAATAGAACGGATGGCCACGGCCCTGCTTCGGATCCCAGCTCAGGCCCGGCGTGCGGTAATAGCCCGTCGCCGACAGGCTGATGCGCGCGTTGTAGGCGGCGTGTACGATTTCGGTGAAAGGCAGGCCGGTCAGGGTCTGGGGCTCCGGTTCCCGCGTTTCCCATGACGGGTTTGGGATAGACAGGCCGAGCTCGACTTCCCGCTCGTCGATGATCGTTGCTTCCAGCGGCGCGTCTACACCATCCACATTCGGCCCGACCGTTGCAGTGAAGGGCGCATGCGACGCCGCCCGGGAGATCGCTTCGTCGCGGTCATCTTGCCGGGCCGCAAACACGCGATCGTCCGCAAAACAAACCGCCTCCGGCGCACACCCCAGCATGCTCGCCGCCACCGGCACGAGCCGGTCGCGCAAGGTCTCGCAGGCTGCCTTGACCGCCTGCCCGTTGAGGTCGGATCCGCTGCTGGCTGCGGTCGCAGAAGTGTTGGGTACCTTGTCAGTACTCGTCGGCATCACGCGGATGCGCGCGGTGTCCACGCCGAGCACGCGGCTCGCGACGGCCAGCATTTTCGTGTGCAGGCCCTGGCCCATCTCGGTGCCGCCGTGGTTGAGCTGGATGCTACCGTCGGTATAGATGTGCACCAGTGCGCCGGCCTGGTTGTACTCGGTCTTGTTGAACGAGATGCCGAACTTCACCGGCGTGATCGCGATGCCGCGCTTGCTGTGCGTGTTCGCGGCGTTGAACTGCGCGATCGCACGGCGGCGCGCGTCGAACTCGCTGCCGCTCTTGAGCTGCCGCCACAGTGACGGCAGATGGTTGTCGACGACGGGCTGGCCGTAGGGCGTGTGATTGCGCGCGCCGTCGCCGTCGTCGCGGTAGAAATTCCGCTCGCGCACGAGGTCCGCCGGCAGGTTCAATTCCGCGGCGATGCGCGCGATCACCTCTTCACCGACCAGCATGCCCTGCGGTCCGCCAAAGCCGCGGAAGGCCGTGTTCGAGGCGAGGTTCGTCTTCGCGATCAGGCCGGTGATCTCGACGTGCGGACAGAAGTACGCGTTGTCGATATGCACCATCGCGCGCATCAGTACCGGCGGCGACAGGTCTGCGCTCCAGCCGCCGTCGGCGTAGAGCTGCACGCGCAATGCCTGCAGCACGCCGTCGTTGTCGAAGCCGACCTCGTAGCGCGCGAAGAACGGATGGCGCTTGCCGGTCAGCTGCATGTCGAGCTGGCGCGACAGCTTGATGCGCACGGGCCGGCCGGTGGTCCAGGCCGCGAGCGCGGCGACCGCGGCGAACGGGTTGGCCTGTGTCTCTTTGCCGCCGAAGCCGCCGCCCATGCGCAGGCAGCGGCAGACCACGCGGTTGCTCGGAATGCCGAGTACGCGCGCGACGATGATCTGGGTTTCGGTCGGGTGCTGCGTCGAGGCCGTGATCTGGATCAGCCCGTCCGCGTCGAGCTGCACCCAGCTGGCCTGGGTTTCGAGATAGAAATGATCCTGTCCGCCGATCGCGATCTCGCCGCAGACGCGCTGCGGCGCGCAGTCCAGCGCGGTCGCGGCGTCGCCGCGCGCAACACGCGCCGGCGGCAGATGGAAGGCCTGTTCGACCATGGCCTGGCTGATCGACAGGCAGGCCGGCAGTGCCTCGTAATTTACCTTTACACACCCCGCCGCGGCGCGCGCAGCGGCCTCGTCCTCGGCGACGACCCAGGCCACCGGCTGGCCGTGGTAGCTCACGAGCGCGGCGGCGATCAGAGGCTCGTCGTGCAGGATGGGACCGGTGTCGTTTTCGCCGGGAATGTCCGCAGCGGTCAGCACGCGGACCACGCCCGGCATCGCCGCCGCCGCCGTCGTGTCGATCGCAAGCACGCGCGCATGCGCGTGCGGCGACTGCACCGGCCACAGGCTCAGCAGGCCCGACGGCGGATGCTGCTCGTCGGTATAGATCGCGCTGCCGCTGACGTGGCCTTCCGCGCTTTCATGCTTACGGCTCATGTCAGCGTCTCCGGCAGGTGCTCGGCGACGAACTTCGCGAACAAGTTCGCGCAGAGGCTGCGGCGGTAGTCCGCGCTTGCGCGGTGATCGCTGAGCGGCTGGAACGCCTCGCGCAGCAGGGCCTGCGCCTCGCGGACCGTCGCTGCATCGAGACGCCGCCCGCGCAGGAAATCTTCGACCGTCGTCGCACGCCGCGGCACCGCGGCGACGCCGCCGTAGGCCAGGCGGCTCTCGACGACACGCCGGTCCGCATCGAGCGCGAGCATGAACACCGCCGCCACGATGCTGATGTCGTCGGTCTGGCGCTTGGCGACCTTGTACGACGCGCTGACCGATCCGTTGCGGCGCGGCAGCGTGACCGCGACGATGAGTTCGTCGGCCGCGCGAGCGGTCTTGCGGTAGTCGAGGAAGTAGTCGGCAATCGCGACCTCGCGCGGGCCGTCCGGACCGTGCAGATGCACGGTCGCATCGAGCGCCAGCAACACGGGCAGCAGGTCGCCGATCGGCGAAGCCGTGCCGAGGTTGCCGCCGAACGTAGCCCGGTTGCGCACTTGGCGCGCCGCGAACCACGGCAGCATCTGGTCCAGCGCCGGAAACAGGCCAGCCAGGCGAGCCTCGATCTGCGACAGCGCCACGCCGGCGCCGATGCGCACGACGTCGGCGGCAACGTCGAGCGTCTGCAGTGCGGCGATGCGATCCAGCGCGATGAACGCGCTCGCGACCGGCTTGCCGTGGCTCAGCTCCACGCCCAGATCGGTTGCGCCGCCGACCCACGCCGCTTGCGGATGCTGCGCCTTCAGCGCGAGCGCCGCGTCCACTGTCAGCGGGCTGAAGTACTGCGCGAGTTCACCCGCAGGCAGGTCGGCCGGTTCGCGCAGCAGCGCGGAAAACGCATCCTCGGCCGCTGGCTGCAGCGCCAACACTTCGGTCGCCGCGCGGATCGGCCGGTAGCCGGTGCAGCGGCACAGATTGCCTTCGGTCGTGCCGTCGCCGAGTTCGCCGCCGTAGTAACCCGCGAACAGGCTCATGACGAAACCCGGGGTGCAGTAGCCGCACTGGGAGCCGGCGCAGTCGACCAGTGCCTGCTGCACCGGATGCAGTTCCGTCGCGCCGTGCGACAGGGCCTCGACGGTCAGCACCTGGCGGCCGGGCAGGGCGCCCATCGGCAAGAGACAACTGTTGACCGCGCGGTACTGCGGCCGGCCGTGTTCGTCGGTATCGACCAGCGCCACGGTGCAGGCGCCGCAGTCGCCGTCGGCGCAGCCTTCCTTGGTGCCGGCCAGGCGCTGGCGCTTGAGCCAGCGCAGCAGGGATTCGGTGGGATCGTCGCCGCGCAGGTCGACGCATCGGCGGTTGAGCTGGAACGTGCACGCTTTCGTCATCGGCCGATCGTAGCGCGGCATGGCGGCCTTTGGCACGGTGTGACGCGGGAACGCCCTGCAACAGGATCCACCTTTGCGTCATCGCAGCGATGGTGCAGACTCCGCCGTCATGCCCGATAGCGGAGCCGCCGTGAATCCAGCCGTTGCCGACCGCGAAGCCCTGCGCGCCTTCGCCTGCGCCATGCCCAAGGCCGAACTGCACATCCACATCGAGGGCTCGCTGGAGCCTGAGCTGATCTTTGCCCTGGCGCGGCGCAACGGCGTGGCCTTGCCCTATGCCAGCGTCGACGCGCTGCGCGCTGCCTATGCGTTCACCAATCTGCAGAGTTTTCTCGACATCTACTACGCCGGTGCGAGCGTGCTGTTGCACGAGCAGGACTTCTTCGACATGGCCTGGGCGTATTTCCTGCGCGCCAAGGCCGACAACGTCGTCCACGCCGAACTGTTCTTCGATCCGCAGACGCATACCGACCGCGGCGTGCCGTTCGAGGCCGTCATCGACGGCCTGCACCGCGCCTGCCGGCAGGCGCATGACGAACTCGGCATCCGCGCCGAACTGATCCTGTGTTTCCTGCGTCATCTCAGCGAAGAGGCGGCGTTCGCGACGCTGGAACAGGCCAAGCCGCACCGCGACAAGTTCATCGGCGTAGGCCTGGATTCCAGCGAAGTCGGCCATCCGCCGGAAAAATTCCAGCGCGTCTTCGCCGCCGCACGGGAGCTTGGTCTGCATGCCGTCGCGCACGCGGGCGAGGAGGGGCCGCCGCAGTACATCTGGGATGCGCTGGATCTGCTGCAGGTGCAGCGCATCGACCACGGCGTGCAGGCGCTGCGTGACCCGGCGCTGGTCGCGCGCTTGCGCGAACAACGCATTCCGCTGACCGTGTGCCCGCTGTCGAACATCAAGCTCTGCGTGTTCGGCGATCTGCGCCAGCACAACCTGCGTGAGCTGCTCAGGCAAGGCCTCGTCGCGACGGTGAACTCCGACGACCCGGCGTATTTCGGCGGCTACATGAACCAGAATTTCGTCGAGACGCTGGATGCGCTGGAACTGGACGCGGCTGAGCTCGTGACGCTGGCGCGCAACAGCTTCGAGGCGAGCTTTGCGAGCGAGGCCGACAAGCAGCGCTACGCCGCACTACTCGACGCCTGCCGCCGCGAGCACGGCATCGCCGCGTGAGGACGGCGGTCGCTTGGCTGGCGTTCGCCGCAGCCGCACCGGCCACGGCGGGTGAACCGCTGATCCTCGGCATGCTCGTGAGTACAGGCAATGCGTCTGTGCTGCGTCTGATGGCGCGCATCGACGACGACGGCCGCTGGCGCAAGGCGGACGACCTGATCAGCGCCGCGATGGCGGCGAACCGCCTCGGCAGCGTGCAGTACGGCAACAGGGCCGACGCGCCGCCCCCTGTGGTGGATCTCGGCACGTTCGCCAGTGCCGTAGTCGGCGGCGATTTTGATTTGCGCGAGTGGCACGGACACACGCCGCGTGGCAAGGTCGTGCGGGAGGCAGCCGTCGACGCTGCGCAGATGGCCTGGTCGTGCAATCGCGGCTGGGGCTTGCGTTTGAAGGCTGACAAATGGCCGCCGGTTGCGGGTTCGCTGGTCGCGAACAGGGCCATCGATGTGCGCTATTTCGTGCCCGAGCCCGACAAGGATGCCGACACGGAATCCTGGGCACTGGCGTCGGCTGAGCAGGAAGCGCACGCGCTCGCGGCGTATCGCAGCGAAAGCAGCGGACGGCAGCAGGGCATTCCCGACGACATCGACGCGGCCGCCCTGTCGCGCCTCCCGCTGCAGCACATCCAGGCGCGCAGCACCGGCCTCGGTACCCAAGGCCGCCTCGTGTCGATGTCGGCGTTGCGTCTGCTGCGCACCGAACCTCTGTCGGGAGAACCTCTGCCGGAAGAACACTGCGAGCAGCCGTCGCTGGTCTACACCGCACTGTTTCATCGCGACGCGGCCGGTAAGGTGACGCGCCTGCAGAGCAAGGCCGAGGTGCAGGACTGCAGCGAAGGGTGGGGTCCGAACGCGAAGCGTCAGCCCTGGCTGGTGCTGTACGTTTCGGGCAAGCCGTATTTGCTGCAGATGCAGTACGGCCTTGAGGCGCATTCGACCGGTGTCTACGAATTCGACGGCGACGGGTGGACGCCGGCGGCCGAGCCGATGCTGAATCTCGCTGAAAGCGGGTGTTGAGCCACATCACGGATCGGCCATCGCGCCGGCAAGGGAAGGGAACATGGGAAAGCTGACCACGCACATACTCGACACCGCGCACGGCAAGCCCGCTGCGGGAGTCGCCATCGAGTTGCACGGCATCGCCGTCGGCGCACGCCTGCTGCTGGTTCGTGCGCAGACCAATGCCGACGGGCGCTGCGACGCGCCGCTGCTGGCCGACTACAAGCTGCAGCCCGGCATCTACGAACTCGATTTCCACATCGGCAATTATTTCGCCGGGCTCGGCGTGGCGACGCAGCAGCCGCGATTCCTCGATGTGATCACTATCCGAATCGGCATCAGTGACGCGAGCGCCCACACCCACGTGCCACTGCTCGTATCGCCGTACGGCTACAGCACCTACCGCGGTTCCTGAGGATCGCGCGTGGTCGACTACGTGATCGAATGCCTGACCTTCCTGCTGCGCTGGCTTCACGTCGTCGCGGCCATCGCCTGGATCGGCGAATCGTTTTATTTCGTCGCGCTGGACCGCGGCCTGAAGCCGCCCAAGGACGCGGAAGCGAATCTTTACGGCGAATCCTGGTCCGTTCACGGCGGCGGCTTCTACCGCAAGCAGAAATACCTGCCGGCACCGCTGCAGCTGCCGGCCGACGTGCATTGGTCCAAATGGAAATCGTATACGACGTGGATGTCGGGCTTCGCCCTGTTCACGGTCATGTATCTGTTCTCGCCGCAGGTCTACCTGATCGATCCGGCGGTGGCGGCATTGAGCACGCGCGACGCCGTGCTGCTCGCGCTCGCGTTCCCCGTGATCGGCTGGCTGCTCTACGACGGCCTGTGCCGCCTGCTCGATGATCGCGAGGAGATGCTCGGCGCTGCTGTCGCCGGACTCGTGCTGTTGCTGTGCTACGCCGCCACGCACGTCTTCGCCGGCCGCGCCGCGTTCCTGATCGCCGGCGCCGTGCTCGGCAGCATCATGTCCGCGAACGTGTTCTTCGTCATCATTCCCGGCCAGAAGAAGATCATCGCGGCCCTGGAGAAAGGCGAGACACCCGATCCCGGCCCCGGCCGCCGTGGTAAGCAGCGCTCCGTCCACAACACCTATTTCACCTTGCCCGTCGTCTTCGCGATGCTGAGCACGCATTACGCGACCGCCTACGCGCACGGTGACGGCTGGCTGGTTCTTGCCGCGTTCATGGCTGCGGGCGCGCTGATCCGCCAGTTCTTCGTGCTTTGGCACAGCGGCGATCGCGCGTGGTGGCTGCTGGTCGCAGGGGCGGCCGTGCTGATCGCCGTGTTCGCCTGGATCAGGCCCGTGCCGCGTGTCGCTGCCGCAACAGCGGCGCCCGTCGCGGCACGTTCGACTGGCACCGTACCCGCCACGCCGGCACCGGATGGAACTTCGCTCGCGACCGCGACAGCGGAAGTCCGCACGCCACAGCCTGACACCGAGGCGATCCGGATCGTCCTCACGCGTCACTGCGTGCAATGCCACTCCGCGACACCGACGCTGATGGGCGTCGCGCCCAAAGGCATGATGTTCGACACCCCACAGCAGATCGAATCCCACGCCGCCGTCATCGAACGCCAGGTCAGCGTGCTGCGGGTGATGCCGCCGGGGAACATCACGCAGATGAGCGAGGCGGAGCGCGAGGCGGTAACGCGGTGGTTTACCAATCGTTAGCTCGAACCTGCTAACAGGTTGGCGGTGAGCGCAGCGAACCCCAACATCCGAGGCTCACTCGCCGCGAATACCGCATGCCTGTACCGCGTGCACTGCCGAGCGCATTGCACCGGACAGGAGCGAAGATCGATGCAGAACTGCCGAGTCAATGACGTGTCGGTGTGCGTGTCGAAGCGGAATCCAACGCCGCCAGGATTTCCGCCGTGAACTTCGCGACATCGAACCGCGCACCGGTAGGATCCTCGCCGCGCCGCACGATCACGACGCTGCGGCTCGGCACGATGATCAGGTACTGCCCCCGATTGCCGAATGCGCCGAAGGTGTCGGCGGGGATGCCGGGCGAACGGTTGAGCAGCCAGAACGTCGCGCCGTAGCCGAAGTCACCGGTGGGTGGCTGTGGACCGGAAGGCGTGGCGACGTACTGGCGCCAGCCCTCGGGCAGCAGACGTTCGCCGTTGAACAGGCCGTCGTTCTGGTAGAGCAGGCCGAGTCGAGCGAGATCGCGTGCGGTGGTCCATACCTGGCTCGACATCACGAAGTTGCCGCGCCAGTCCGTTTCCGGAACCGTTCGCGTCATGCCGATCTTCCACAGTAGCTGCGTGAACGGGAACGCGAGCGCCCTGGCGTCGTCGCCGGTCCGCTCGCGCAGGCCGCGCAGCGCGAGCACGGTGTCGTTGTTGGCATAGCGGAACGTCGAACCGGGCGGCATCAGCGCCGGCGAGCCGGCTGCGTCCTGGTCGACCGTCGCGCCGCCGAAATACAGCGCGTCGGTGCGATTGCCGGCGGCCGTGCTGTGCAGGCCGCTGGCCATGCGCAGCAGGTTGTCGGTGGTGATGGCCGCGCGCGGATCGCCGGGCATCTGCCACTGTGCGATGGCCGCGGGCCGGGCCGGATCGATCGAGCCTTCGTGCTGCGCGATGCCGATCAGTGTGCCTGCCAGGCTCTTGGCGACCGACCAGGTGCGTTGTGCAACGTTGGGGCCGAAGTCCTTGCGGTATTTCTCGGCAACGATGCGTCCATGCTGCACGACGATGACGGCCGTGGTCTCGTTGCCTTCGCCGAACTGCGTGCGGTCGAAAGCGGCGCTCACGCTTCGGGTCAGTGCGCGCGCGTTGCCCTGTACGCGGCCGGTTGCTTTCCTGTCGCCCAGTGGCCAGGGTTTGCCGTCGAGTTTCGGCCGCGGCGCATCGAAACGCGGCAGCGCGGTGACGGCATCGGCTGTTGCGCCGATCGGTAGCTGCGTGCAGCCGAGGTTCGGCCGCCATGCCGCGATGCGTGGCGCGAGCGCGTCGTCGAAGGGGACCGAGACGATCTTGCGCGGCTTGTCGACGCTGGCCGTCAGCATCGGCACGATCGCATCGTATTCGGGATAGATGCCCTTGAGTTCCAGCGTCGACAGCTGTTCCGGCGTACGGCCGGCGTTGAACACGCCGCTGCAGATCGTCAGCGCCTTGTAGCCCGCGGCGATGGCCCGGTCATAGGTAGACGGCGGCTTCTGATCGGCCAGTGCAGCTACCGGTACACACAGGCACAGCACGAGGCTGATGAGGCGTTTCATGCGGTCGTGATCCTCGGACTGGTCTGCTGGGCGACAGCACCAGGGTAGCCGCCACCACGGCGGCACCGGTGACGGCGCGAAATGTCGATGCTACGACAGGCCGGGTAACTTACTACTCGCGCGCGCAGCGTGGCGAAACTGCCGGCATCCGTTGCGTGAGCCTCGATGAACAGCAGGCTCATGCTGCGTCGGCCGACGCAGCAGCTTTCAGCCAAAGACCTCGAGCGCGGCGCGCGCGGTATTGCCGTTGAGCTGCGCGAGGATCGACGCATCCTGGTAGCCGCCGGCGACGACGAACAGGATCGGAATGCCCAGCCGCCTGGCCATGCGGAACACGAACCGGTCGCGCTCGAACAACTGCTGCGTGCTGAGTCCCGCGCGGCCCTTGGGATCGTTCTCGTGGCAGTCGACGCCGGCCTGGTAGAGGATCAGGTCCGGTGCGCAACGCGTGATCTGGGCGGCGACGTCCTCCAGCGCCTGCGCGTACGGACCGAATCCGTCGCGGGTCACGTTGATCGGATAGATCCACGAGCGCGCAGAGCCCACGCAGCCGAAGCGTGTGCCGAAGATCGAGGCGGTGTACAGATTCGGCAGCCGGTGGGTGAATTCCTCGGTGCCGTTGCCGCCGTGCTCGTCGCAGTCGACCACGAAGATGCGCTTGTCCGGCAACCGATGTGCCACGAGCGCCAGTCCGTTGATCGCGCAGAAGCCGCTGCCGCGGTCCCAGAGCGCGTGATGGAAACCCCGCGCGAGGTTCATCGCCACGCCATGTGTCAGTGCGTGCTGCGCGGCTTCGAGCTGGCCGCCGAGCATCGCCAGCACCGCATCGCGTACGAGCGGGCTCCAGGCGATGTACTGGCTCGATGCGAGCGGCTCTTCACCGCGCAGGAAATGATCGATATACGTCTCGTCGTGCAGGCCGTACAGCAGGCGCGGATCGACCTGCCGCGGCGCGCACAGCTCGATCCCTTTGCAGTCGCGCAAGGCATCGGCCAGCACCGCGAGCCGCGAGAACAGCGGCGAAACTGGCGGCGCATAGTCCGCCGAATAGTAGGCCCGAAGGCGGGTCACGGCATGGCCCCTTGCGCAAAGCGGTCGGCGAGATCCTGCAGCTGGCCGATGGTTGCGTTCAGCGGCGAGAACATCGCGGCGCGGACCTGCGCTTGCAACTGGCAGCTGAAGGCGCGTGCGCGCGATGCCGGCGAGATGGCCAGTGTCGTCAGCCGCAGGAAGCGGGTTTCTTCCAGCGCGCTCGCTGCCAGCACGTTTCCGCGGCGCGACTGCCGCAGCGGCACCGCATCGGGGTTGCGCCGGATCGCACACAGGCTGCCCGGTGGAATGCACACGCCGAACAGACGGAACGGGCCGACCGAAATCGCCGACTGGTTTTCGCCGAGCCCGACTTTCTCCAGCAGCAGCGGACGGCCCAGCGCATCGACGATCACGTTCACCGATCCGTGGCGCCGGATACGCCCGTGCGCAATTTCCAGAAAGTAACTTTCGGCTTCCGAGCAGCTGCCGACTTCCGGCTTGACCGGCATGCCGGGCAGGTCGGGCGCAGGATCGCCGATGCCCGTCAGCATCTGCGTGAGCAGATGAAGGAATACGCGGCTTTCCTCGTACTCGAGGCTATCGCCGAGCGCCGCGAGCGTGTCGCCCAGCGCATGCAGGCGTGCGGCGTGCGCTCCGGTGTCCGGCGCACTGTCGCGCGTCGCGGGATCCAGCAGGCCGCGCCAGCCCGTCGTCAGCCCCGCGTTCAGCAGGGCGCCGGCCAGCGCTTCGGTTTCGGCCGTGGGCCAGTCGGCGAAGACCTGCAGGTCGCTCGCGTTCAACGGATCGCGCGGACGGTTGATCAGGCGCGACAGATAGCGCGTCGACTGGGCATAGCCACAGCCGCGGCGCTCGGACTGGTGGGCGAAATGCTCGTCCAGCATGTCGACGAGCGTCGTGCACAAGGCGAATCCCGCCGCGTCGAACGCGCGTGTCAGTTCGTGGGCCATCGTCGTTCAGTCGTCAGGTGGCCGCAGCGCATAGGCTGCAGGCGCCGGCATCTTTTGCATGATGCACGCCAGCGGGCCCGCGGCGCGAGCCCGGCTCGTGCCGGGGACGCGTCGCGGGCCCGCATGGCGGCCAGGGGCCGGACGGGTCGTCAGGAGAAGTCGACCGTCTTTTCGAACGAGCGCAGCTCGTGGCGGGCCAGGGCGAGGTTCGACTTGGTGCGATCCAGTACCACGTAGAGGAACAGCTTCTGGTTCGACTCCAGCGGACGCAGCAGGTGGTACTGCCGGGTCAGGCTGATCAGGACGTCTTCGACCGTGTCGTTGAGCTTGAGGCTGGCCGCGACCTTGCGCTTGGCGCGGATGACTTCCGAATTGCCCGCGGCGGCCAGATCGAGGTCGATGCCCGTGCCGTCGCCGGCCAGCAGCATGCCGCTTTCGGTATCGACCAGCGCCGAAGCCACATAGCCATCGATGCTGCGCAGCGGTTCCAGACTGATTTTTGCCATGATGTACGTTGCCTTTGTGGAGTAGTGACAGTGCGTTGCGTCCCGCCCGCCGTCGATCTGGACGAAGCAGGACACGAAAAAACCCGTGGAGCGTGCCGGTGCGACCGCGTGATGCGGCAAACTCACGCGTTCGGCGCAGCGTGAGCGCGAGGTCATTCGTAGTGCTCTAGCGGACGCGGCGACGTCAGGGCGTCGGCCGGGCGAAGGTACTGCAGCAGGGCAGCAGGTTGAGCCGGATGCCCTTGCCACGGCGGTTTCGCTTCACCGTGTGGGTGGACGATAGCGAAGCGTCTGTGCAGCGAACATAGGGGTTACCCTGACCAACATGATGAAATGTGACGCGATCGCGAAGATTTATGCCAAAACACCTGTGTGTGTCACAGTCTTTTTCGATGCGTGAAGGCAATGCGCGGCGGGCTGCATCGCTTCCGCGTGTCACAGGCTGGTCCTGGCATGGCCGCTGAGCGCCGACGCGAGACAACGATCCTCATTCTGCTGGCGAGCGAGATCGCCACGGTCGGCCTGACTGCGGCGCTCGCTTCGCGGTCCCAGTTGCATGTCGTTGCGATCGCGCATTCGCTGGAGCAGGGCTTCGCCGCGCTGCGCAAGCATGTTCCCGAGATGATCGTGTCAGGCCCCGAGTGGCTGGCGCCGCTGCAGGCGTTCCTCGAGGAAGCCGGAATGCGGGCGCGCATCGTGGTGTTCGGTGCACAGCGCCATCTGGGTGCCAACGCCGAGCGCACCGCCGCGGCGGCCTGCGGCTATGTCAGCTACCTGACGCCGGGCCGGACCTACCTGCCATTGGTCGACCTCATCGCGGACTGTGCGCAGCCGGCCACTCACGCCGAACCGGCCGTGTGCAGGCGCTGCGCCGCGCGCCCGACCCTCAAGCCGCCGAAGCTGGAGCTGTCGCGTCGCGAACTGCAGGTCTTCGTGGCGATCGGCAAGGGCTTCCGCTCGGTCGATATCGCCGGGGAGCTGGGCATCAGCGTGAAGACGGTTGAAACACACCGCGAGAGCATCAAGGCCAAGCTAGAGCTCGGATCGGCGCGTGAACTCAGCGCGGCCGCGACCGATTGGTGCCGCGGTGGGTCGTCGTGAACGTGCGGAACGCCTGGCCGGAAAGGGAATAGGCCGCGGGGCCAGCTAACGCGGGCAGTCGTACCACGCCACGCCGCAGAACGCCGACCAGGCCACGGTCACGGATTCGCAGCGAAACTGCCACTCGGTCCAGCCCAGGCGGTGAAATCCCGACAGCAGGATCGCCATGTCGCCGTCCGTCGCCGTCAGGGTGAACTGAATGATGCAGTCGTCGATCGGCCGCGACGGTTCGTCGTGCGGCAGGAACTGTCGCGTGCTTTCGCTCCAGAGCCGGACACGCTGGTCACGGACGTTGTGGAACACCAGCGAACACGGCTTGATGAGCTGGTCTGTGCCGTGCGGATTGGCCTCGTGGCCCTTGCCGATATACGCGAAACGCAGGTCCAGGCGCGTGGTCGTGACGCCGACGTCGATGCCGACGATCTCGGCATCGTGGAGCTTGAACAGATCGATCCGCGTAGCGGTTTCGTACAGGGCCTGCAAGGCGGGGTCCTCGATGACCGTGCGGTGGCGCCGCGTGTTTACGACCCGTTCCGCTCTAGCCGGCGACATCGTGCGCTACGCAGCGGGAAGCCCCGCGGCAGGCAGCCGGACGCGCGGGGCTGTCCTGCTGTTCGTCCGCGAGGCTGTGCGCTACGACTACTGCGGCGCAAACGCCTTCGAAGCCTTCTTGTCTTTCTTCGCGGCCTTTTTTTCCTTCATCGTCTTGTCGGGTTTCTTCTTCGTGTCTTTCTTCTGGTTCAGGCCCTTGCTCATGCGGTGCTCCTCGTGGTGGTGTCGGTGACGGCTGTGGCGTGCCGCGCGGTGGCCGCAGTATGCACCGGCCGGCGTGGACGATGCGCGAGGCGGATCAGCGCCGCGTCGCCAGTACGCCGTCGAGGGCGAGCTGCGCGGCGAAGCCGGCTTTCTGCAGCCGTTTTTCCACTTCCCGCGGCACATCGCGGCCGCTGGTGAGCTTATTCGGGCTGCCGGTGTAGTGGAACAGGCGGCCGCCGCGGCGCAGCACTCGCGCCAGCTGGCCGTAGAAGGCTTGCGAGTACAGCTCGCCGGCAATGCCGAAGCGCGGCGGATCGTGCAGCAACGCATCGACCGACGCATCGGCGATCTGCGTGATCGCCTGCGACACGTCGGCCTGCACGAGTTCCAGGCGCCCGCCGGCTGCTGCCGCTGCCGGATCCGGCGACCACGGGTTGAGTGTGCGCAGCCACAGTACGTCGGTGTTTTTTTCGAATGACCGGATGCGCGCCGCGCCCGCATCGAGACAGCAGGCCGCGAAGTAGCCCAGTCCGCCGCAGGTGTCGAGCACGACCTTGCCCGACGGCTCGATCAACGCCACCTTGCGGCGCGCATCGTCGAACGGTGAGGTCTTCGCCGTCGGCAGCATCTTGATGCCGTCGATCTCAAAGGTGGGTGCGCCCCACTCGGTGGGTACGAGCTTGATCAGCGAACCCGAGAAGCGCGACACCGGCGCGAACGCATCGCCGTCCCAGTAATGGATCGTGCGGTCCTTCAGGCGGTGCGGGTAGGGATAGCGCTGGCCGTGCCAGCGCCAGGCGTCGGCTTCCAGCGTCGCATCATGGCGCGTGCGCTCAAGGTCCAGCGAGCCGGTCCAGGTCGGCATGCCGGCGTCGCGCGCGGCGAGCAGCGCGTCGGCCAGCGCGAGGGTCAGCAGCGGACCGGAATAGTGCGAAGCGATGAGGGAGTCTCCGGGAATGCCCGGCGTGGGCAGCGCGGCGGCATTGTCCCAGGATCGGGCCCGGCGTGGCGATCGGGAACGCGCCGCGGTGTGCTTCCGGACGGCGCGTTGCAGGCAGGCGAGGTTGCGATCGACAGCGTCGAACCCGCACATCGCCATCGGGCGATGGCTGCAGGATGGTCGAAACCGCGGTCGAAGACGGCCGGTCCCGTCGCGGCGGCGAGGCTTGCGCGGCAGCGCGGAGAGGGCTCGGCCGATGGCCCGTATCCGACACGCAAGCGCAGTCGGGAACGCGGACCTATCACGCGCCGCACGGCCTTGCGCCGTGCTTGTAAGGTTCGCGACAAAATTGATACTTTGCCTCGGCATTCGCGCCGTCGCGCGCCTGCTGGCCGCACCTGTCAGGGGAATGGCGGGGTATCGGTCGAGTGCAGAGTTTCCTTCCGAGCATTCCAGTCCGACCGCCGCACGCGAGTGACCGCGTCGCGTTCGGGCCCGCATCCACCAGCCAGCTACCGCAGCCAAAGGATCGCCATGACCGACAGCCGCAAGCCCAGCGACCCCGTGCGTCCGCTTTCGCCCGCCGAGCGCAAACTGGTCGACCAGATCGACCGCACCTGGACGCGCGACCGCGCGTTGACCGAACTCAAGGCGCACCTGCAGATCGCGATCGAGGTCGAGCTCGCGACGATTCCGATCTATCTGTACACGTATTACTCGATCGACCGCACGCCGGCGCCGTTTCCCGACTCGGACCTGTCGCGCTTCGCCGATCAGGCCGGTGCCATCATCATGAGCGTGGCGGTGGAAGAAATGCTGCATATGTCGCTTTCTTCCAATGTTCTTTTTTCGCTGGGCGTGCTGCCGCAGCTGTACCTGCGCTCGCCGGCGCCGTATCCGACCAACCTGCCCGGACACCAGAAGCTCGGACCCGACGCCAAACCCCTCGCGCTGCCGCTGGCGAAGTTCTCCCTGGCGCAGCTGTGGCATTTCCTCGAGATCGAATATCCGGCCGAGGCCGACGCACCGCCTGAAGGCGGTAGCTGGGAAACCATCGGGCAGATCTATTCCTACGTGCGCTGCATCATCAGCTCAAAGCACATCACCGACGCGGACTTCCGCCAGGGCGAGAAGCTGCGCCAGATCCAGTCGACGAACTATTCGCCGAACAACATCGACACGGTGTTCCCGGGCGGCAGCTTCGACAAGACCTGTCCGGTGCCCGCGAGCGCGGCCGGGTCGGCCGCGACCGTGGCGGTCTATCCGAGTCGCGGCGACAGCCATGCAGGCCGAGCCGAACTGATCACGATCGATTCGCGCAAGAACGCACTGCAGGCGATCCAGACCATCGACGCGCAGGGCGAAGGCTTCGGCCCGAGCAAGTTCGACGACCCGTCCCAGCAGGAGGTGTCGCACTACTGGAAGTTCCTCTCGCTGCAGTCGCAGCTCGCTGGCTACGACAGTAAGCACGAGAACCTGCCCAAGCGGCCGAAACCGCCCGCGCCGGCGGCACGGCAGTTCACGCCGGAAGAACTTGCCTGCGTCGTATTCGATTTCCCCGACAACCCGGTGGCGTCGAGCTATCCGGCCGGGCGGCGCGATCTCGCCAATCTCGTGAGCGGCCTCTACCAGTACATGCTGATCCTCACCGAGACCATCTTCCTGCAGGAGCCGGCGCAGCAGAAACGGTACTTCAACCAGGCGCTGCACCGCTCGATGATCTGGATCCTCGACAAGATCATCCGCACGATGCGCGGCGTGTTCCTGCAGCAGACCAGCGACGTCACCGGCAATCCGCGCCTTGCGCCGACCTTCGAGAACCTCGACCTGGGGCCGCGCGATCAGGCCTTCGCCACGCTCGTGACGATGTGCGCCGACCTCGACGCCCGTTACGGCAGCGAGTCGTGGTACAGCGCAGATCTCAAGGGCTACGTCGACATGGTGCCGAGCCTGCCCGACGTCAGCGCGTTCTGGGCCGCGCCGGCGCAGCCGGGCTGCGACGTATCAAAGTACAAAGGTGTGCCAAAATTCCCGGCGAGTCCGCCGGCTACGGTCGGCGACGACGAGGCGCGTCACGCCTGCATGGGCCTGAACCACTGCGCCGGCCAGGGCCGCACGCGCGATAACGACTGCGCCGGCCAGGGCTACTGTTCGACGGCGCTCGAATACAACTACGCCAACCCGGGTTCGCCGAATGTGTCGGACCATACCTGCCATGTGAAGAACGACTGCGCGGGGCAGGGCGGCTGCGGCCTCTACGGCACCGGCGAGGAACAGAACGCGCCAGCGCACAACCAGTGCGCGACGCTGGGCTCCTGCGCCACGCCGATCAATGCCGAGCGTTTCAGCACCGACGGGCCGAACCGCGGCAAGGGCGTGTGGGTGCGCGCGCGGGAAGTGTTTGCGGAAAAGACCTGGCCGACGCTGCGCAAGAAAAATCCCAAGCTGCCGGCGAAACCGCCGAAAGTGCCGTATCCCAAGCTGTTCCAGTACGGGCCGACCATCGAATGGATCCAGGACTACAGCGGTGAAGGCATGACCGCCTGCGGTTCCAGCGGCATGAGCGGCGCGGGCAGTTGTGCCTGAGGCCACGACGACGGACGGCGCTGCGGAAACCACGCCGCAGCGCCGGGGCGGGCGTGCCCGGGAAAACGACCTCGGCCTGGGTGTAGGACTGCGCAACACGCACTTCGACCACATCCTGGCCGAGCGCCCCGCGGTCGACTGGTTCGAGGCCATCTCGGAGAATTTCATGGACTCGGGCGGGCGCCCGGGCGCCGTGCTGCGCGAGATCGCGCGGCACTATCCGGTCGTGCTGCACGGCGTGTCGCTGTCGATCGGGAGCACCGACCCGATCGATCGCGGCTACGTGCGGCGCCTGCGCCGGCTCGCCGAGGAGGTCGACGCGCGCTGGGTCAGCGACCATCTGTGCTGGACCGGGGTGCTCGGCATCAACAGCCACGACCTGCTGCCGCTGCCGCTGAATGCGGAAGTGCTCGCCCACGTCACGTCGCGCGTGCACGCGGTGCAGGAACTGCTCGGCCGTTCGCTGGTGCTGGAGAACCCGAGCACCTATCTGCGCTTCCGCGATTCCGACGTGAGCGAGCCCGATTTCCTGCGCGCGCTGTGCGACGCGACCGGATGCCGGCTGCTGCTCGATGTCAACAACGTCTACGTCAGCTGCTACAACGCCGGCACAGATCCGCAGGCGTATCTCGATGCGTTTCCATTCGAGCGCGTGGTGCAGTTGCATCTCGCCGGCCACCAGCACTGCGGCACGCACATCGTCGACACGCACGACCGGCCGGTCAGCGATGCGGTGTGGGCCCTGTTCGCCCACGCGTGGCAGCGCAGCGCAGGCGCGGCGACGCTGCTCGAATGGGACGGCGACGTGCCCGCGTTCGCACGTGTCCATGCGGAAGTGCTGCGTGCGAAGGAGTTCATGGCTGCCGTGGCGGGCCAGTCCGCGCCGGTGGACGCGGTCGCGTCGGGACCCTGGGCGCGTGATTCCGCGGCGGATCAGGCGCTGTCGACGCCGGTCGATTTCCTCGTCCCCGACGTCATGGGTCGCAGCCGGCTGCAAACCGCATGAGTGTCGTCGCGCCCCGCCTGCAGGCGCTGCAGCGCTGGATGCTCGATGCGCTGATCGCGCCGGAATCGGCCGATCGCGCTGCGGTCGAGCAGCACGTCCAGCCCGGCGCGCGCATCGACGCCGCGGCCTGTCTCGGCATCTACCGCCGCAGTTATGTGCTGCGCCTGCGCCGCTGCCTCGCCGAGCAATTCCCCGCGACGCGCCATGCGCTCGGCGCGCCCCTGTTCGACGACTTCGCGGACTCTTACCTGCGCGACTGCCCGTCGGACAGCACGACACTCTACGAACTCGGGCGCCGCTATCCGGGCTGGCTCGAGGCGAATCGTCCCGACCGCGACGCGCCCGAGGACCAGCGCGAGGACTGGATCGACTTCCTCGTGGATCTCGCAACGTACGAAAGGGAATTGTTCCACCTGTTTGACGCCGCGGGCCACGAAGGGCAATCCTGGCCCGATGCCTGCGCCGACGACCGCGATCTGGTGCTGCAGCCCTGCCTCGCGCTTGCGCAGTACCGCTATCCGGTGGCGTGGTACTACCACGAGGTGCGCGCCGGCCGGGCTCCGGCGTTTCCGCCGTGCGCGGATTCGTGCGTCGTCGTACTGCGCCGCGACTATCACACGACGACGTATCCGGTCAGCGGCCTGCACTATCGGTTTCTCGCGCAGCTACGGCAGAGCGGTTCGATCGCTGCGGCGCTCGACGACATCGCGGGCTGGACCGGGCGGACGTCGGCCGCGGTCCGTGAATCCTGGGCGGCCGAGGTCCGGCAGGCCTGGATCGAGGCGGGTTTCTTCGTGAATCGCGGCGGCTGAGCGGCGCAGGACATCGCAGGCCGCCACGTGCGTCATGCTGCCGGAGAATCGCAGGCGCGTCATCGCGCCGCGATCAGAACCAGTAGTCGGACACGCAGCGACCGTCGCGCGGCAGATCCTCGAAGGTGTCGAGACCGTCGAAGTGATCGATCGGTATCCGGGCGACCGCGTCGGGCTCCGCCAGCCGGAGATTCACGGCGATGCGCCGGCGCCCTTCCTCGTCGCGTTGCGTACCGCGCCAGAAGGCCACGCAGCCGCAGCGCGGGCAGAAGTGAAACTCGAGCGCCTTGCCGCGGATGTACGCCTGCGTGCTGCCCGCGACCGTGATGCCTTCGTCCTCGTAGTCGTAGGCCCACAGCACACCGTAGCGTCGGCAGGCCGTGCAGTTGCAAGCGGTGGCGCCATCGGGCAGGCCGGCAAATTGCCAGCGCACATGCCCGCAGAGACAGGATCCTTCGATCATTCGCGATGACGCTCCCACGTCCGGTTCACGAGTGGCCGATGACCACGCCGGCAACGGCGCCGATGTCGTCATGACGGATGTGCGTGTGGCCGCACACTGGCCGGGAATCCTATCGTGATTCGCGCAGGCCCGGGACCGGTACAAACGGGAAGACCGCGCCGACAGGGTCGGCGCGGTCTTCGTCATCGGCGTGATCGCTGGCCGTGCCGGCGAATCACGCGGTGTGCTTCAATGTTGCGTATGCCTCAACGACACCGGCCGAAGCGATCCGGGCTCGCACCGGGGCCACCACGCGGGCCTGGCGGGTTTTCCCAGTTCGTACCCGGGCCGCCACGCCGACCCGGCGGATTGTCGTCGCGATCGCGCCAGCAGCGGTCGGTCTGATTCCAGAAGCCGTACTGCGGATGCCAGTAGCCGAAATTCCGGTTGTAGTAGTAGCCGCCATTCTTGCGCTCGAAGCGATAGCGCTGGTTGCCCTGGCGGTAGTGACGGAAGTCCGGCGATGCGCCGGGGCCGCCGCGCCAGCCCGGCGGATTCTCCCAGTTGGTTCCGGGACCGCCGCGCGGGCCGGGCGGATTGTCGTCACGATCGCGACGATGATCGCGCGCATCCGCCGCCGTGGCGGCGGCGAGGGCGAAGAGGGTGGTCAACAGCAAACGGGTCAGTTTCATCAGCAGACTCCTGCGGTGTGCTCTTGTGGGAACAACGTGGGCACGGCGCGCAGGTTGACACCCGCTATGTGAACAGCCGGAGTAAGGGGGGGCATGGGCGACTCTGCCGTATGCGCGGCGTTCAGCGGCATGAAATCCACGTGCACGCGGCTGGCGAGCGATGGCATCCCACTGTCGATGCGTCGCGCCACGGATGTGTTCGCTGGGACGGCTTGCGTGCCGGCATTCCGTCGGTCAGAGGCAAACAGTGAACGTTGTAGAAAGGTCCACTTCGTCACAATTGCTGCCAGGCCCGGCACGGTCGATGACGAGGAAATCGCTGACGTCGTCCAGCGCGAGCAGCGGATGATGCCAGGTGCCGGCCCGATAGTTGACACCCTGGCCGTTGCTCGCGAGGAAGGCGCGCGGCGTGCCCGCAGGATCCTCGGCGACGACGACGAGATACGGCCGCTGCGACAGCGGCACGAAAGCCTGGCTGCCGAGCGGATGGCGCTCCAGCTGCGTGATCGCGAACGGCAGTTCGCGGGGCTGGGCGCGGAACAGGCTCAGTACCGGGCGGCCGCCGTCGCGGTCGGTGTCGATGCGCGCCAGATCATGGAAGCGCGTCGTGGTGCCGGCATTGATCGCGTAGGTCTGCGCGGCCGATGCGGGCTCGATGACGTCGCCGAACGCGGCAAAGGCTTCGCGCGTCAAGGCCTCGACGCGCAACGGCAGCGGTTCGCTCACGCCGGTTTCCCGCGCAGCCGGAGTCGCGACACGCCGCCGTCGGGGTGGATGTTGAAGCGGACATGCGTGACGGGTCGGTGCGGCAGGATGTCGCCCGCGAAGAAGAAATGCTGATGGTCCATCTGCAGCGTCTGCTCGGGCAGCAGCGTCGGCCAGAACATGGCCTGGGTCACCAGCGACTGCGGTGTGCCGGCGCCGACGTGAGCGCCCTGCAGCGAGCAGCGGTCGGGAAAGTTGCCTTTGAAATGCGCGGTATCGACTTCAATGGCCTCGATGACCCCGGGCAGCGCAAGCGCGATGACGCACCAGTCATTGCCCGGTTCGCGGCGGCGTCGCGTTTCCCAGCCATCGCCCATGTTCACGCCGCGGCCCGGCAGCAGCAGGCGGCTGGCGAGGCCGAAATGCTCGTTGTTGGTCGCGACGACATGACCGCCGTTGAGCGCGCTGGCCAGGTCGATCAGGCCGTCGGCCTCCGGTTCGCTGCCGAACTGCGGCGCGGCGTGGACGCGCAGGCGCGCCAGGCCGCCGTCCGGATACAGATTCACGCGCAGGTGCGTGCACGGCGTTTCGTCGCTGATCGCGAAATAGTGGTGGCTGTTGCCAGCGAGGTTCACGCTGGGCAGCAGCGGCGTCCATTCGGTGTGCGCGTCCGGATCGCTGCCGATCAGATAGCAGGCTTCGATCGATGCGGCTGGCGGGTAATTGCCGGTGAAATGGCTGGTATCGAGATCGACGCCATGTACCCGGCCCGGACGCGCCAGGCGCACGATGCACCAGTCGTGACCGCTGACGCGCTTGCGCCGCGATTCCCAGCCGTCCATCCACTTGCCGTTCTCGTCGTACTTGCCGGGGATGAACACCGCCGGATCGGGATTGAGCATGCGCGACTTGTCGGCGAAGAAATCGTCGCTTGCGGCGAGCGCGACGGCGCCGAGTCGCGCATCGGCAAGGTTCACGTAGCGGCGCACGAAGTCGGGCGCATTCGGATCGGTGGCGGCGACGGCCATGCGGCAAAACCTGGGTCGGGAACTTAAGCGCCGATCCTGCCTTGCGCAGCAGCAAAGGTCGAGGGGCCGGCGCGGCGATGCGTGGCCAGAACGTTGCGGGATCAGTCGAGGCCGTCGCGGAAGATGCGGTCGCCGTCGCGCCAGGCAGTGGCGTAGAACACGCGCTGGTTGCCCTGGTTGTACGTGCCGGCGATCAGCAGCCGTTGCGACGAGAGCAGGACGTTGCTCAGGGTCAAGCCGGTGTAGCCGTTCTGCAGCGCCGTGCGCTTGCCCTCGGGAGCGAAGGTCGTGTCAGGCTGGCCGTTGGGTAGCAGGCGCGCGAGGCGTATCGCGGCGACCGGTTCGATCACGGCGCGAGCCAGCGTGAGCTTGCCGTCGGGGCCGAGCGCGATGCGCGCGTCGGGATAGGCGATGCCGCGTTCGTCGCCACCGAAATCGACCACGCGGAAACCGTTCGTGCCGTAGCCGGTATCGAGCTGTCCGTCGGGCAGCAGGCGCGCGACTGTGAGGCGGCCATAGCTGGATCCCTGCCAGTTCGTCGCGTGGTGGCTGTTGCCGACGACGAGGATGCGGCCGTCGGCCAACACGCGCAGCTGCTGCGCATTGGCGCGCAGGTCGGGCTCGAGCAGGCTCGTGCCCTGGTTGCCGAAGCTCGTGTCGGTCGAACCGTCGGCGCGCAGGCGGCGCACGGCCATGCGGTAGTGCGTCGTGCCGAACTGGATGCCGCCGAGCAGGATGCGGCCCTGCGCGTCGCGTGTGAAGCCCAGCGGCGCGATGTCGTTGGGCAGCACGAGCTTTCCGCCGACACCGAAACTCGCGTCGAGCTGCCCTTGCGCGGTGAAGCGCAGGAGCACGTCGCTGTTGGAGTCGACCAGCAGCCACGCGCGCTGCTGCGCATCGACCTGCAGGTCGAGCAGGATGTCCTGGCCGCCGGCATCGACTTGCGCGCGGCCCTGGTTGCCGTAGGCGCCGTCGAGCTGGCCGTTCGGTAGCAGGCGCGCAAGGCCGACGTCGAAGCTCGGCCCGACACGGCCGGCGACGAGCCACTGGCCGCCGTCGAGCCGCGCGACCGAACGCGCGTAGGCCGGATAGTCGGCGGCGCCATTGCTGAAATCGATCTCGCTGACGCCGACGGAGCCGAAGTTCGTATCGACGCCGCCGTCGGGCAGGAATTTGGCGACCGCGAATCGTGTCGCCGTGCTGTAGGCGCTGACGCCGGCGACGCCGGCCGTGACCAGGCTGCCGTCGTCGCCCTGCGCGGCGCCGGGCTCGAACAGCTGGTATTGCGGCGCGGTCACCGCGCGCGTGGCGATGCCGCCGAACGCGAAACCGGGATCGGGATCGCTGTCGGCGGCGTGGACGGCAGCCGTCGCGAACAGCGCGGCGGTGAACAGACGGGCGGCTTTCATACTGAGTTCCTTGTGCTCGCAGCGCGACAGTCGCTGCGAGCACAAGGACGGAGCCGGGCCGGATTTGCTGTCAGGCCGTGAGCAGCGCCTCGAGCCGGAAGCGCGCGATGCGTTCGACCTGGTGCAGCGCCTCGGCGAATTCCTCCTCGCGCGTGTTGTCGATTCGCGTCGCCAGGTTGTCGAGGATGCTGGCCCGCGTATGGCCGCGCACGGCGAGGATGAACGGAAAGCCGAAGCGCTGTTCGTACTCGGCGTTGAGCGCGTGCAGCCGTGCGAATTCCTCGGCGCTGCACTGGTCGAGCCCGGCGCCCTGTTGTTCGCGCGTGGAATCGGCGGTCAGCTCGCCACGCAGCGCCGCCTTGCCGGCGAGCTGCGGGTGCGCACGCAGCAGGGTCAGTTGCGCGTCCTCGCCGGCGTCGACGACGGACTTGCACATCGCCGCATGCAGGTCGTCGATGCCGGCGAACGGGCGCAGCGGCCAGACGTCCTCGGCTACCCAGGGCGAGTGCTCGAAGATGCCGCCAAGCCGTGCGGTGAACGCGGTGAGGTCCAGTGCGTTGAGTTCGTCGATGCTCATGCGGGTTCCCGGTACGGATGGCGCTGCTGCCAGTGGCGCGCGATGTCGATGCGGCGGCAGACCCAGACACGATCGTGGCGCGCGATATGGTCGAGGAAGCGCTGCAGCGCGATGAAGCGGCCCGGCCGGCCGAGCAGGCGGCAGTGCATGCCGATCGACAGCATGCGCGGCGTCTCGTCGCCTTCGGCGTAGAGCACGTCGAAGCTGTCGCGCAGGTAATCGAAGAACTGCGTGGCGGTATTGAAACCCTGCGGCGTGGCGAAGCGCATGTCGTTGGTGTCGAGCGTATACGGCACGACGAGATGCGGCCGGCGCGAGCCGTCGCCGAGTGTGACCGCGGTCCAGAACGGCAGCTCGTCGCCGTAGTAGTCCGAGTCGTAGGCGAAGCCGCCATGCTCGACGACGAGGCGGCGCGTGTTCGGGCTGTCGCGGCCGGTATACCAGCCCAGCGGCGCGGCGCCGGTGAGTTCGCGCTGGATCGCGACGGCGCGCTGCAGATGCTCGCGTTCCTGTGCTTCGTCCATGGCCTGGTAGTGGATCCAGCGCCAGCCATGGCTCGCGATCTCGTGGCCCTGCTCCAGGCAGGCGCGCACGAACTCCGGGTTGCGCTGCATCGCCATCGCGACGCCGAACACGGTCAGCGGCAGGCCGCGCCGCTCGAACTCGCGCAGGATGCGCCACGCGCCGACGCGCGAGCCGTATTCGTAGATCGACTCCATGCTCAGATGGCGCGCGGGATAGGCCTGTGCGCCGATGATCTCGGACAGGAACTGCTCGCTGCCCGCATCGCCGTGCAGCACGCAGTTCTCGCCGCCTTCCTCGTAATTGAGGACGAACTGCACGGCGACGCGCGCATTCCGTGGCCAGTCGGCATGCGGCGGATGGCGGCCGTAGCCGATGAGGTCGCGCGGGTAGTCGTCGGTTGCGGTCATGCGGGATGGCGGTGGGGCAGGGCTTGCGAGTGTCGGCGCTGGTGCGCGTGGCTGGCAAGCCGGCCCCAGGATGCCGGACGGGTTTTTAATGACCGCCTTGTTACAGTCCGCGCTTTGCCATGTTGCGGGACGGCTCATGTCCGAAATTGCTGCGTCGGCCTGGCGCGCGCGCCTGAATGTCGCGGCCACGCCGCTGTTCGCCGGTGCCGGCTGGACGCTGCTGGTATTCCTATTGCTGATGCCGGCGGCCTGGCTGCTCGATCCGGTGTTCGGCAGTCAAAGCCTCGGGAATCCAGGGTTGCCGCGCCTGCTGGTCGGCAATGCATTGCCCGCGGCATTGCTGGCGCTGGGCCTGCTGGCCGTGAGCGGCCGCCCGCTGGCCTCGCTGCTGCTCGCTGGCGCGGCGTATGCGGCACTCGTGATCGCGAGCACCATCAAGCTCGAGCAGCTCGGCCTGCCGCTGCTGCCCGCGGATTTCCGCTTCCTGAGTCTCGGCGGCGGCGCGACCCTGTTCTGGCACTACGTCGCGCTGGAACATGTGGCGCTGCTCGCCGCGCTGCTGCTGGCTGCGGCACTGGCCGCGTGGCGGGAACCGCGTCGCTGGCGCCCCTCGGGGGCAGTGCGCCTGCTGCTTGCGGCGCTGGTGCTGTTCGCCGGCAGCGGCCTGTGGCACGGCAGCGCCGCCTGGCGCGCGGGCTACGACGGCTGGAGCGCGGGCTTCGAACCGTGGACGCCGGCCGAGAGCGTGGCACGGCTCGGCGTGGCGACCAATCTGCTGATGTTCCATTGGGAACTCGTGCGGCCCGACCGCCAGCCCCCGGACCGCGACCGCGTGCTCGAATTCGTCGCCGAACATGCGCAGGCCTTCGCGCGCAGTGCCGATCCGCAGGACCGCGGCGAACTGCCCGATATCGTCGTGGTGCAGAGCGAGTCGTTCTTCGATCCGGCGCGGCTCAACGGTGTGGATGCCAGCACCAGCCTGCCGAATTTCCGCCGCCTCGCCGCCGCCACGCACGCGGGGGAGCTGCGCGTGCCGACCTTTGCCGGGGGCACGATACGCACCGAATTCGAAGTGCTCAGCGGTGTGCCGCTGGCTGCGTTCCCCGGCGTGGAATACCCGTATTTCGAACTCGTCGACGCTCCGATGCCCGGGCTCATGCGCACGCTGGTCGAGCAGGGCTACCGCACCAGCGTCGTGCATCCCAACGACGCCGCATTCTGGAATCGGCGCGAGGCGCTGCGGCATCTCGGCGCGCAGCGCTTCCTCGCCTTGCCCGAGTTCCGCCACGCGCCCAAGTCCGGCCTGTTCGTCGCCGACGCCGCCCTGACCGACCAGGTGCTCGCCGAGCTCGCCGATGACGGCCCGCCGCAGTTCCTGTTGGCGATCAGCATGGAGGCGCATGGTCCCTACGAGGTCCGCCCGGGCCTTGACGAGAACCTGCTCGCGGCCATCCCGCTGCCCGATCTGCTCGACGAATACGGCGCGCGCACGCTGCGGCATTTCCTCTATCACCTGGCCAACGCCGATCACGAACTCGGCCGGCTCGCCGACGTCCTGCAGGCGCGCTCGCGCCCGACCGTACTGCTGTTCTACGGCGATCACCTGCCCGGACTGCATTCCGCGTTTGCACAATTGGGCTTTGTGGACGGACAGCCGCCGCGCACGCAGCCAGTGCCCTACCTGATCCTCGACAACCGCGGCGCCGTCTCGCGACTGGAGCACACACGGTCGTGGATGCTGCCGGCCGTGCTGCTGGAAGCGGCCGGCGTGCCACCGGACGCCTACCTCGCCCTGGTCGGCGCACTGCGCCAGCAGCCAGCCGCGCTGCTGCCCGGCAACGGCAGCGTGCCCGAGCCGCGCTTCGCCGAGCTGGCGCGGCTGCGCGTCCGCGACGAATTTGATCTCGGCGAATTCGCTTCGGCGCTGGACACCGGCGCGGGCAATCCGGCCGGCGCGGAATCGCCTCTGCCCGACATGCTCGACGAGGCCGCGGAACCGGCGGCGAACTGACCGCGTACGCACGGCCGTAACCGGCGCGTGTGGCACACTCGCCGGCCGTCGTACCACCCAGGAAACCCGATGACTCCGCCGAATTCCGCCCAGGCCGGCCAGCGCGCCACGCCCGACCAGCTCGTCGACGTCGCAGCGCTGCAACAGGCGTATTTCGACCGGCGTCCGGATCCCGCCACAGCGGCGCAGCGCGTCGCCTTCGGCACCTCGGGCCATCGCGGCTGTTCCTTCGACGGCAGTTTCAACGAGGCGCACGTTCTGGCGATCACCCAGGCCATCTGCGACTACCGCCGCGAGCAGGGCATCGACGGCCCGCTGTTCCTCGGTATCGACACCCATGCGCTGTCGCGGCCGGCGTTCGACAGCGCGCTGGAAGTGCTCGCGGCCAACGGTGTCGAGGCGCGCATCGCCGCAGGCGACGAATTCACGCCGACGCCGGCAATTTCCCACGCCATCCTCGTGCACAACCGCGGCCGCGAGCGCGGCCTCGCCGACGGCATCGTGATCACGCCGTCGCACAACCCGCCGCAGGACGGCGGCTTCAAGTACAACCCGACCCACGGCGGCCCGGCCGACACGGCCGTCACTGGCGCGATCGAGCAGCGCGCGAATGCGCTGCTGCAGGAAAACCTCGCCGCCGTGCGGCGCATGCCGTTGGCCCAGGCGCGTCGCGCGCCGACCACGCGCGAACACGACTTCGTGTCGGCGTATGTGGCCGATATCGCCAATGTCATCGACTTCGATGGGATCCGCGCCAGTGGCATTCGCCTCGGCGTGGACCCGCTCGGCGGCGCGGGACTGGCCTACTGGCAGCGCATCGCGCAGGACTACCGGCTGGCGCTCGACGTGGTCAATACGCGCATCGATCCGCAGTTCGGCTTCATGACGCTGGACTGGGACGGGCGCATCCGCATGGATCCGTCCTCGCCGCCGGCGATGCGCAGCCTGGTCGAGCTGCGCGACCGCTTCGACGTCGCCTTCGCCTGCGACCCCGACCACGATCGCCACGGCATCGTCACGCGCAGCGGCGGGCTGATGCAGCCGAACGCCTACCTGGCGGTCATGGCGGATTACCTTTTTACGCATCGTCCACAATGGCCGGCGAATGCCGGCGTCGGCAAGACCCTGGTATCGAGCGCGTTGATCGACCGCGTCGCCGCGCGGCTCGGCCGGCCGCTGGTCGAGACGCCGGTCGGCTTCAAGTGGTTCGTCGACGGGCTATGTTCCGGCACGCTCGGCTTCGGCGCGGAAGAAAGCGCCGGGGCGTCGTTCCTGCGCCGCGACGGCGGTGTCTGGAGCACCGACAAGGATGGCCTCGCACCGGCGCTGCTGTCGGCCGAGATCACCGCGCGCCTCGGCCGCGATCCGCACGAACGCTATCGCGAGCTCTGCAGCGAACTCGGCGAACCCTACAGCAGCCGCAAGGACGCGCCGGCCACGCCGGAGCAGAAGAAGAAACTCGCCAGGCTTACGCCGGCGCAGATCGGCGCGACCGCGCTCGCCGGCGAGCCCATCGAGCAGGTGCTCGACAAGGCGCCCGGCAATGGCGCAGGCATCGGCGGAATCAAGGTGGTCTGCGCCAACGGCTGGTTCGCCGCGCGGCCCTCGGGCACCGAGGCGATCTACAAGATCTACGCCGAGAGCTTCCGCGGCGAAGACCATCTGCAGCAGATCCTCGCCGAAGCGCAGGCCGTGGTCGACGCGACGCTGGCGGAGTGACGCGTCGCCGGGGGGCGCGACTTCTGCTCCTTCTTCCCCGACACGGTCGGGGGAGAGGGCTCTGAGCCGCACCGTCGCCGCGTAGGCAATGCCGCGAATTTCGCGGACTTTTTCGCGAACATTGTTCTGCAGCGGTTCGTCCCCACGTCACGGGCAGTTCAATACCTGCGAGACCTGCGAGATGCCGATGACTGCGCTTTCCATCCTCGAACTCGGCCGGGTCTGCGAAGGTTCCGATCGCCGCACCGCCCTCGACAATGCGAGGGACCTCGCGCGCCACGCCGAAGGCTGGGGTTATCGCCGCTTCTGGGTCGCCGAGCATCACAACATGCCGACCGTCACGACGGCGGCGACATCCATCGTCATCGCCCACATCGCCGCCAGCACGCAGACGATTCGCGTCGGCGCCGGCGGCATCATGCTGCCGAACCATGCACCGTACGTGATCGCCGAACAGTTCGGCACGCTCGCGACGCTGTATCCGGGACGCATCGATCTCGGCCTCGGCCGTGCACCCGGCACCGACCAGCTGACCCTGCGCGCGCTGCGGCGTGATCCGGGCAATGCCGAGAATTTCCCGGCCGACGTGCAGGAACTGCAAGCCTTCCTCGCGCCAGTGCGTCCGGGCCAGCGTATCGAGGCGGTGCCCGGTTCCGGTACCGAAGTACCCTTGTGGATTCTTGGGTCGAGTCTCTACGGTGCGCAGCTTGCGGCCGAGCTGGGCCTGCCGTACGGCTTCGCCTCGCATTTCGCGCCGGACGCGCTGGACCCGGCACTGAAGATCTACCGCGACCGCTTCAGGCCCTCGGCGCAGCTGGACCGGCCGTATGCGCTGGTCGGCGTCAACATCATCGCCGCACCCACCGACGAAGAAGCGAAGTTCCTCGCGACCTCGCAGCAGATGTCGTTCGCCAACATGGTCCGCGGCGCCCGCAAGCTCACCCAGCCGCCGATCGCCGACATCGAAACCTACTGGACGCCGCAGGAAAAGGCCCAGGCCACGCGCATGCTCGCATGCAGCATCATCGGCAGCGCCGGCACCGTGCGCCGCGGTATGCAGGCATTCGTCGAGCGCACGGGCGCGGATGAACTCATGGTGGTTTCGGACGTGTTCGATCCGGCGCTGCGGCTGCGCTCATTCGAGATGATTGCCGAGGCGGCGGCGTAAGCGGGCGGGACGATTCGGTGACCACGCCGGCCAGAAGTGATGGCTGGCGAGGAAAGGTAGGTGCGAGCTTTGCTTACCTCCCTGCGCAGTGGGGAAAGCTGAAGTTGCTGGCGTTGCCTCGTGGACGGCCTCGGCGAAGCCAGTCGCGTTCCCGCCGCCATCAGCTTGTCCACCCGAGGCATGTCTGAGCGCGTGCACGCAGGGCTGAGTGCTCGAATGACGGGTGCGAGGCCAGGTCATATCCCGAAGCTGATCGAACTGGAGACTGGATGGTGAGCACTCTGAGACTGATTGGTTGGGAGAAGGGCTTTCAGACAGTTTCCCTGATTCGTGCGATCTGCGAATACGGTGACTTGTCTCTCTCCGAATCAAAGCAAATGGTCGAAAGCCTGCTTGACGGGCAAACAGTAGCTATCGAGTTTGTGGATTTAGAGAGAATGAGCGATTTTCGACGCATTGCGTCAGGCTTGGGAGCAATATGCGAGTCCGAGGAACTGACCTTTCGAACGAGTCGTCCGGGTAGCTGACGTGAACAAGGCTCCGAGTGCGGGGGCCGCGCGACCCGATCGCATCGGCGCGCCGCCGCCGTTCGCTGTCCCACCGCCGATAGCCGTTGCCCGCACGAGGTCACAATGACGATCACGATTACCGCCTTCGAACGCTCGCCCGATGGCGGCAAGGGACTGGCGCGCGATACGCGCGTGCGCTGGGCGCTGGAGGAAGCGGGCCTACCGTATGCGGTTCGCCTGGTGTCGTTCCAGGCAATGAAGGAACTCGCGCACCGGGCGCTGCATCCGTTCGGACAGATCCCGACCTACGAGGAAGGCGATCTCGTGCTGTTCGAGACCGGGGCGATCGTGCTGCATATCGCGCAGCGCCACGCCGGCCTGCTGCCGGCCGATGCCGATGCGCGGGCGCGGGCGACTACCTGGATGTTTGCTGCGGTCAACACCGTGGAACCGCCGATCCTCGAACTTGCCAACGCCGTGCTGCTGGAACGCGACACGACGTGGAGCACGGAGCGTCTTCCGCGGGTCCAGGATCGCGTGCGGGACCGGATGCGACCGCTGTCCGAATTTCTGGGCGATGCCGACTGGCTCGACGGTGCGTTCAGTGCGGGCGACCTGATGATGGTATCGGTGCTGCTGAGGCTTCGCGCGTCGGGCATCCTCGACGAATTCGCGAACCTGGCCGCCTATGTCGCGCGCGGCGAAGCGCGATCGGCTTACCAGCGGGCCTTCGCCGCGCAGCGTGCGGTCAACACGGCTGAGATCAAGGAAGGTTGAGCAGAGGGCGGCTGTACCAAGATTGCCCCGATCCCCCTGCCTGCGTCGCGGGCAAGGCCTATGAATCCGCCCCGTTGCCCTCCCCCCCACGCGTGCGTGGAGGAGAGGACCACACGCGACGTGCTTACGGCAAAGCGATCGCCGCCTGATACGCAAGCCACGCATCCAGCCGTCCATGCCCGACCATGTGGTTCGGCCGCACGCCCGATGACGTGCCGCCGCAGGTCTGGCTGAACGGCACGCTGGCGCTGACGACGGACTGGCGCAGCAGTTGCGCGACAAGGGTCGGGTTGCCCTTGAGCGAGGGCTTGGCCGACATCATCAGCGCGACCACGCCGGCGACATGCGGTGTCGCCATGCTCGTGCCGCTCATGCTGCCGTAGCTGCTGTTGCGGATGCTCGAGCGCACGCTGACGCCCGGCGCACTGAGGTCGGGCTTGATCGCGCTGAGGCCGGGAACCGGACCGCGGCTGGAGAAACTCGCGAGGCTGTCGCTGGTGCTGCCGGTCGCGCCGACGACGAAGGCTGACGCGTAGATCGCCGGCGGATCGCCGATGGTCGAGCACGACGAGCCATCGTTGCCCGCTGCCGCGACGACGACCACGCCACCTGCAACGAGATTGTCGACGGCGGTCCTGATCTCGTTGCCGGTGGTGCAGCCCTCGGACGCGACGCAGCCCCAGGAATTGCTGGTGACGTCAGGCGCGAGGTCGGGATTCGGGCTGGCATTGGCGAGATTGGTCGGTGCCAGCATCCACTGCAGGCATTCGATATAGCGCGCCGGCGTGCCGTAGCCCGCGGCCATGTTGCGGCAGCCGACCCATTTCGCGCGCGGCGCCACGCCGATCTGGTTGCTGCCGCCGTCGTCGCCGGCGAAGGTGCCGGCGGTGTGCGTGCCATGGCCGTTGTCATCGCAGGGCGCGGTGGCGTTGTTGCCGCAGCTATTGCCGGAGGTGTTACGGATCGCGTCGTGCCAGTGGTAGTTGTGATTCGCCGTGCTGCCGTTCCAGCCGCGGTACTGCGGCCGCAGTGCCGGATGGTTCCACTGATAGCCCGTGTCCATGCCGCCGATCACGACACCCTGGCCGCGGAAGCCGGCCGACCAGACCGAAGGAGCCCGAATCCGCGTGACGCCGGTGGCGACGGCCTCGATCGCCTTGTCCGTCGCCTCGAGCTTGGGCAGGCGGCTCGTCAGCAGCGGGTTCGGCTCCACGCGCGCGATGCGGCCCAGTGCGGAACCCCGGGTGGCTTGCGCGAGTTCCTCGAGCGCCTGCGCCGGCAGTTCGGCCTGGATCACATTGGCAATCCAGTACGGTTGATACGCGATGCCGCGCTTGTCCAGCCACGCGCGCACATCGGTCTGCGATTCCTCGGCGCGTGCGATCAGGTTCGCCACGAGGATGCGGCGACGCAGCAGATAGTCGGTATCGCTGGCCAGTGGCGTCGTCAGCGGTGTCGACTGGTCGTCCATGACCAGCAGCACGTCCTGAGTGGCGGCGCCACGGTAGTCCAGCAGTGCGGGATTGATCTCGGCGGCGCCGGCGCTGCCGGCGGCGGCGAACAAGGCGAGCCAGAGCAGACGGCGTTTGCCGCGCGGCGGCGTGACGTGAATGGTGCGATGCATCGGATTCCCCTCCCAGGGTGTGGTGACCACGGCGGACGCCGCGATCGGTGAGCCGTGCGTTCCCCGCAACGACGGCGTGAACCGTTGCCAGGCCACTACGCGTACGGTGCCGCACGCATCCCGCCGGGCCGGCGAAAAATTAATTCGGCCATCTTTGTACAAATGTCACACATTGTCGACGGCCCCGCGTGTGCGGCGGCGCGCGGTGTGATGCCGCGCGTGGAAGGCGCTGATGGTCAGGTATCGCCAGCACCGCGGGAGGTTCCGATCGCCGGACGTGGGATGCGCCTGCTGTCGTGCCCTTGCGTGGTTGTCGCATGCTTCACAGCAAGCGACCTGCTACGGGTTTGGAACTTATTCCTTTTTCAGCGGCACCGGCGGCTTGCCGAGTACGCCAATCGCGAACCGTGACGCGTCGATGCCTGGATTGGCCTTCGCGAAAAGCCCGACTTCGTCAACGTCGTAGACGACGTCGTACTTCGTTGCGCGGGTGCGCGTGCCCAGCTGGATCGACCAGTTGCCGAGATACAGCACGGCACCCGGCTTGAGCTCGAAGTACTGCTCGGAGCCGGTGATGCGGTTGTCCCAGTCGACCCGCGGCGCTTCCAGCATGTGGAAGTGATACTTCCCGGGCGGCAGCGGTGCGGCGAAGTCGTAGATCAGGCTGCCCGTCGCGCGCCTTTCCAGCACCACGGTTTTCGTCTCGCGCGTGTCGGGATTTCTGAGGACGAGGCTCCACAGGTGTGCCACGGCATTGGCGCCCGTAAGGCGGATCTGGCCGAACACGATCGATTGAGGCGGTTCGGCGCTCCTCGCCTCGAAACCCGCGAGCAGGAAAACGCAGAAAACGGTAAACGTGAGGATTTGGCGCATCGCGGCGTCTCCGGCAAGGGGAAGGTGCAACTTGGGATCGGGCACGCCTGCGCGAATGGCGCGGCTGCCGTTGCAGGGTGGAACGGTGCCTCAGCAGTGCAGGACGTGCCGCGTGGCGACACGCGGTGCCGGCCGCGGAGCAGGGGATCACGGCATGCTGTCCGCCGCAAGAACCGCTGCCCGATGGAAATCGACTGCGTTCTGGCGCTGTCCGCGATCCGATGTTTCAGGCAGGTTGCGGCCACGGCATTCCCTCGGGGTCGTCAGCTAACCCCTGTGTCGCGTGTCGGCCGCTCCTCCCACGGCCAGGAGGCAGGCTGGCTTGTCGCGGGACGCGCCTGCCGAACGCGACCGCGGAAATCCGCGCCCACCGTTGTGCTCGTCCGCGCCTGCGTCGCCGTAAGGGTTGGCCAAGCCGAGCGCTGCGCGCCGCCGCGGACAGGGGGTCGATCAATCTGGAACGGGTGGGAGATTGGGCGCCCAGGCGTCAGTGAGTCAGTTGGATAACGCCAACGGCAGGAATTCAAGTGACCCGATTCACGACGCGCACCTACCGCGTACTCGACCAGCAAATACACAAGTACACGAGTTCCGTCGTATCCGGGGGCGGCCTGGTCGGTCCCGGCGGTGGAGAGGTTTCCGTCCATACCTCGACCACCCACCATACCGACCAGGACATCTGGGTGATGGATCTGGCCAGCGGCGCCGAGCGAAAGCTGGCCTATCGCGAGTTCACGGTCGACGTGCGCCCTGGCCATCGCGTGGTGGAAGTGCGCAACCGCAAGGACAAGGCCGTTCGCGCCTTCAACATCGACACGCAATACAACTTTGGCCGCGATGCGACGTATAACCCCTGGCAGTTGACCGGCTGGCACCGGTTCGGCGGCGCGGCGCTGTACACCACGCTGTCGTTGATTCCCGGGCTGGGTCTGGTGATCGCGGTCGTGGTCCTTCTGGTCACGGCCGTATCCGGCCGCTACCACGACGCCGACACGGGAATCGCGCCGATTCGCCTGATCGCTGCCGGAACATTCCTCGGCTGGCTGGCCGTCCTCGCCTACGGCGCCTTCCAGCCATCCAGCTATGTGTCGTTCGGGAACTGGTGGATGGCGTGGCATCTGTGGCCGGGTGTCGTCGTGCTGGCCGGCCTGATCGGCATTTCCCGCGCGATGACCCGCACCAGCGTCGCGCACGGTCGTGAGATTTCGGCCCTGGTCCAAGCCGCCGAGCAGGTCGTTGTGCGCGCCGGAAAACATCCGGCTGCGGGCACGCCCTGACGCGTTCGCAGGCGCCTTCGGGCAGCGTGACTCGCGTGCCTGCCGGCAATCGAGCGATCTGGGATTTTGCCGGACTGCGTTGCGTCAGCCGGCGGCTGGTGCCTCGCGGAAGCTCGCAATCTCGTCCAGTGCCTTGCGTGTGATCGCGGGCACCTGACAGCCTTCGGCGGCGTGGCCGACCACCAGCAGCAGGTAAGGCACTTCGTGCTTCGGGCGGCCGAGCAGCGCGTTGAGGAAAGCCATGGGGCTCGGCGTATGCGTCAGCGTTGCTAGTCCGGCGTGATGCAGGGCAGCGATCAGCAGGCCGCAGGCGATGCCGGTCGACTCGTGCGGGTAATAGCGTTTGGCTTTCTGGCCATCGACCTGCGCACCCGTGCGCTCGTAGAACACCGCGATCAGCCACGGCGCGATGTCCAGGAAGGGCTTGTCGGCATCGGTGCCCAGCGGCGCCAGGGCGTCCAGCCACGCCTGTGGCGCGCGCCGGCCGTAGAACTCGCGCTCCTCGGCTTCCGCGGCATCGCGCAGGCTTCGCTTCACGGCCGGGTCTGAAATGGCGACGAAATGCCAGGGCTGCTGATTCGCGCCGCTGGGCGCGCTGCCGGCAGCGCGCAAGCAGGCCTCGATCACCGCGCGCGGAACCGGCGTGGCGGCGTAGTCGCGCACCGTGCGGCGGCGTGCAAGCTCGTCGGCGAAGGCCTTCGCGCGGGCCAGGCGTACGTCGTCGCTGTACTGAGGCGACGGGGGCAAGGGGTGCAACTCGGCCATGTTCATCCTCTGCGCTGAAATCCTGTTGCCGTGCGGCGGCTGCGGCTGATGCGCTGTCGACACCGGCGGCAACGCGACGCGATCACGGCCGGAACGAGGCTGGCCGCCGCCATCGCGATGGTAGCCGGATGGGAGGGCGATTCGCGTTGCGCCGATGGATCGCCAAGCCGCTCCGGCATCCGGGCAAGTCCTGCCGAAACGGCGGCAGCCGACGACGAGAAAAATTCCTGGGCAGTGAATCCAAACGCCGGGCAGCCTGCGTCCAAGCGTCCGAAGCGTTGCACTGATGCGGCGCAACTCAGGAGCAGGAAGATGACTGCATTCGATGGAATGCGACGTGGGACAGGTTCCCTCGTCCTGGCCGCGCTGGCGCTGTTCGCCGCGTCCGCAGGTGCCGGCATGTTGCCGGACACGGCCGCCGGCAAGGTGCTGGATGCAAGGCTGAAGGCCTTCGCCTCGGGTTCCGAGGAACAGCTGGAGCGATACAAGGCGCTGCATGAGCCGGCGCTCGATATCAAGCGCGAGCTGGACTTCTATGGCGCCACCGGCGGTTTCGACGTGCTCAAGGTCGAGCGCAGTGAGCCGCATGCGATCACGGCGGTGGTCCGGGCGCGTGACGCCGACAGCATTGGGCGGATCATGCTGGAAGTGGAGGCCGCGAGCCCTGAGCGCGTTGCCCGCCTGCAACTGCAGCCGTCGACGGACGTGCCGGCGGAGTTCATGCCGGCTCGGCTGGATCTGGCCGCCGTGCTGACCGGGATCCAGGCCAAGGCCTCAAGCATGGCCAAACGCGGTCAATTCTCCGGCAATCTGTTGATCACGCGGCGCGGGGAAACGCTGCTGAGTCGTAGCTGGGGCCATGCCGAGCGGGATAAGGAGCGCGCCAATCGTGCCGAGACGCCGTTTCGCATCGCCTCCATGTTCAAGATGTTCACGGCGGTGGCGGTGCTGCAACTGGTCGATGCCGGCAAGCTCGATCTCGATGGCAAGGTCGCCACCTATCTGCCCGACTATCCCAACCGCGAGCTGGCTACGCAGGTCACTATTCGCCAGTTGCTGACGCACACCGGGGGAGCGGGCGAGATCTTCACGCCGGAATATTTCGCGCGACGCGAGCAGGTGCGCGAACACCAGGACTACCTCGCATTGTTCGGCACTCGCGCCCCCGAGTTCGTGCCGGGCAGCGCTGCGCAGTACTCGAACTACGGCTACGTCCTGCTGGGTGCCATCGTTGAACGGGTCAGCGGCCGCAGCTACTACGACTACTTGCAGGCGCAGGTATTCGAACCGGCCGGCATGCATGCCACCGGCGCCTTGCCCGAGCAGCAGGTCGGTGCTCAGCTGGCGGTCGGCTACACCGTCCAGGACGGCCGGCTGAAGGACAATCGCGAATTTCTGCCGTGGCGCGGCACGGCCGCCGGCGGCGGCTACTCCACGACAGGAGACCTGCTGCGCTTCGTGCAGGCGCTGCAGTCGGGCAAGCTGCTCTCGTCCACACGGCTGGCACAGGCCACCCAGGCACAGAATGGCGATGGCTGGTATGGCTTTGGCTTTCTGGTCGGTGGCGTGGGCCGCCTGCGTTGGTTTGGTCACGACGGTGGCGCCGAAGGCATGAGCGCGAGCCTGCGCGTCTATCCCGAACTCGGTTACGTGCTGGTTGGCCTGGCGAATGTCGATCCGCCGGCGGCGGAACGTCTGACGGAGTATTTCAGCAACAGAATGCCGCTGTGAGGCCAGCGTCGCTGCTGCCCGCAGCAGCGACAGCTCGCCATCCCTTTCTTGTGGAGAATGAATATGGAATTTGTTCCCATGTTGATCATTCCGGCCGCGGTGATGCTGGCGCCGGTCCTGATCACCGCACTGGTCTTGCGCTACCGCCGCGCGCGTAGCGAAATGCGCTACCGGCTGCTGCTGCAACTGGCTGAAATGGGCGTTGCACTGCCGGCGGCACTGCCCGGAGAAGCCACGCCGCAGCACTGCGACCGCCGCCGCGCGCTGGTGTTGCTGGCCGGTGGTATCGGCCTGAGCGCCATGTTGTTGAGTCTGCCGCTCGAATACCACGTCGGACACCGCGTGGCTGAGCTATGGGGCCTGGGCATACTGCCTGTCGTATTGGGGCTGGGCTATCTCGGCAACTGGTACCTGGCCCGGCGCGGGGACGCGCATGGATGATCGCGATGCGCAGGCGCGCATCGATGCGGTTCTGGTCGAACGGGCGGTGCGGGACAGTGATGCTCGCGCCTTTGAGATTCTGGTGCGGCGCCACCAGGGCATGGTCCGTGCCCAGCTTCGGCGCCTTCTCGGGGACAACGGGGCCATGGCCGATGATCTGGCGCAGGAAACCTTTGTCCTGGCCTGGCGCAAGCTGGGCCAGTTTCGCGGTGAATCGCGTTTCACTACCTGGCTGTACCGCATCGCCCACTCCTGTTTCCAGCAGTACTGGCGCAGCAGGGGGTGGCGGGTGCAGCAGGAGTCGGAGCTGGAGGGCGACGGTGCAGAAGCCCTTGGCCTCGCGCTGGCCGATCCGGGACTGGGGCTCGACATCGACGCGGCGTTGCGGCGCCTGTCAGACAACCAGCAAGCGGCGCTGCTGTACTGCGTGCAGCTCGAACTCAGCCATGAAGAGGCCGCGCTGGTGCTGGACATGCCGCTGGGTAGCGTGAAAACGCATGTGGCGCGCGGCAAGGCGAGGCTGCGGCAACTGCTGCAGGACCCGGTGACGCAGCATGAACGGAGCAACCGAAATGACTGAACTTTCCGACCCGTCGCTGGATAACCTGCTCCGTCGATCTTTCGCCGGCGCGGTAGCCGACGAGGGCTTCACCGAACGCGTCATGCACGTGCTACCCGCGCGCCGCCAGCGGCCGTGGCTGCTGCCGGGCGCAGCGCTGGCCGGTGGGCTGCTGGCCTGGCTGGCATTGCTGCCCGCGCCGCCGTGGCGGCAGATCGTGCAGGAATGGCTGGCGGGCGGCTTTGACATGGCATCGGTGGGCGTCTGTGTGCTGCTGCTCGGCGTGTCCCTGCTGGGCTGCGGCTGGGCGCTGGCCGAAGAGTAGGGCGGTGCTGGGAGCAGGGCAGATTCGATGCGCAGGTCGCATGGGAAATCGCGGCTGCAAAGCGCATGCGGCACGCCTCTACCCCTCGAGTCTGACATCGCCAGTCCCGCAGCATGATCTCTGGATCCGTCTCTCGCCGTAGGTGAAGCCGTGGGCGTGGCAAAGCGCTGCCTCGCGACCTCTCCACCCCTTCGCAGTGCGCCGGCCACGACGGTCGCAGCTGCCACGCAGAAACGGAGCCATGCATGAAGACCGCAACCCATACCGTGTGCCGGCTCGTCGCCGGCGGATTGCTGCTGTGCCTGGGTCTTGCCCATGCCGTCGAGGACGGCAGCGCGTCGCGCATGACCTGGGAGGAAGAGCGCGACAAGGACGAACTCGAGAAACGCGAACGTGTCATGGGCGAGCGGTTTGCGCGTGACAACGATGCAGCCTACGCGCGCAGTCTCATGGCGGCGGCGACGCGCGAGCGTGAAACGAATGCGCGGCTGATGCCGGGCGCCAAGGCCGGCGATCTGACCCTCGGCGAGGTGTGGAGCAATCTCGGTCCGTCGCGCATGCGCAGCGGGCCAATGGACAGCGGCCGCGTCTCGGCCATCGTCACACATCCGGACAATTCGAGCATTGTATACGTCGCATCCGCTGGCGGCGGCGTGTGGCGCTCGCTCGACGCGGGCGCGAGCTGGAAGGCCATGACCGACACCTTGGGCAGCCTGGGCACCGGCGCGCTCGCGATGGACGCCAACCTGCCGAATCGCCTGTACCTCGGACTCGGCGATCCGCGCAAGACCGGCTTTCTGTCCGGTGTCAGCACGTCGCTGGGTACTGCGCCGGGGCTCGGTGTGCTCAAGAGCACGGACGGCGGCGTTACGTGGGGATCGCCGGTGCTGCTCGGCGAGAGCAGCAGCATTCGCAAGATCGTTGTGAGCCCGAACAACAGCAACCTCGTGCTCGTCGGCACCGACCGGGGGCTTTACCGTTCGACCAACGCAGGCGCTTCCTATCAGCTACAGCCGCTCGATGGCGGCGACGGCAAGCCCGAGGTCTGGAGCATTGCCTGGGCCGGCAGCAATCGTTTCACCGTGAGCACGCGAGCCAGCAACGGCGGTAGCGGAAAGATCTGGCACTCGAGCGAGCAGGCCGCCGACTGGACACCTGCGGCCGGTATCCCGGCCAACTTCGGCCGGATCAGTCTCGCGAGCGCGCCGAGCAGCCCGAATGTGCAATACGCGCTCACCTATCACCTCACCAACGCGCTCACGCATATCTACAAGACCACCGACGGCGGCCAGGACTGGTCGTCGCTGAACATCGACCAGGAAAGCTACGTCAACCATGCCGAACCGGTGCGCAAACTGCTCGGCACTCAGGAGAAGTACAACCAGATGGTTGTCGTGAATCCGACCACGCCCAATATCGCCTACTTCGGCGGCCAGCTGCGTCTCGCACGCACCGGCGACGGCGGCGCGACGTTCAGCATCGTCAACTCGACAAGTACGGACGCAGTGAACTACGTGCACCCGGACTTTCACGCGGCCGCCTACGACGCGTCGAACCGGCTCTACGTCGGCAACGACGGCGGTGTATTTCGCAGCGACAACGCCGGCCAGACCTGGACGCCGCGCAATCAGGGACTGATCACGCATCTTGTCTACGGCATCGCATCGTCGGTGGACGACCTCGGCGAAATCCTCGTCGCGCTGCAGGACAACGGCATCTTCCAGAGTTCCGATACGGGAACGAACTACTCGCGTATGGCTGGAGGCGACGGTTTCTGGGCACTCCTGTCGCAGAACGATGCGCGCAAACTCATCGTCGCGACAAACGGCGGCACCTATCAGTCCGACGACGGCGGCCTGACCGGCGGTGAACTCGCGTTCACCGGCATACCGAACGGTGCGGCGAGCTTCATCGACCAGAGTCCTGCCGTCGCCAGCGGCGAGACGCTGTACGCAGCGTCGGGCGGCAAGATCTATCGCAGCACCAACTTCGGCAAGCAGTGGCAAGCCGTTGCTGCGAACGGCCTGGTCGGCAGCGTTCGCTGGGTGCGCGCAGGCCGCAACAGCGGCGTGCTCGTCGCCATCGTCAGCAGTAGCCCGGGCCAGATCTGGTTCACGCTCGACAACGGGGCGCACTGGACGCAGGCGGCCACACCGGCCAACGCCGACGGCAGCTTCATCGACGCGGCGGTCGGCGACGACAACCAGTTCTATGTGATCAGCGACGGCTATCGCAACGACAAGAGCCGCATCTGGACATCCAACGATCCGGCCAGCGGCTGGTTCCCCGGTGCCTGGGGCGGACTGCCGACCGGCGTTCGCGTCAATGCGCTCAAGGCCGATCCGGTGCGCAACGGTACGATCTACGTCGGCACCGACCTGGGCATGTATCGCTCGATCAACAAGGGCCTGTCGTTCAGTCGGCTTGGTGCCGGCCTGCCGCTGGTCAGCGTCGCCGACATCTGGGTTGCCGGTGACGGCAGCCAACTGCGCGCAGGAACCTACGGTCGCGGCGTCTGGAGCATGGGGCTGGCGAACTGAGGTCGCCGCAGGCCGAATCGTTGGCCGGCACACGAGACTCCGGTCGGGAAATTCCGTAGGGATCTCGCCGCAAGACCAGCGCGGCGAACAGACGCGCTGGCGGCCGAAACAACATATCGCGATGAACAGCGCCGGGCT